>NZ_JBFUAY010000005.1:0-109190 GCF_056406015.1 Rhizobium sp. P1_E1
ATTTAGGAGAGCTTATTGAGGGCAGCGCGGCGATTTTTGCGGGCGCCGGCCTATCTGTACCTGCTGGATACGTCGATTGGCGGGAATTGATCCGTCCATTGTCTGAGGAATTAGGGCTCAACATCCAACTAGAGAATGACCTAGTTGCCCTCGCTCAATTCCATGTTAATGCCAATGGCGCAAACCGCCACAAGCTCCACAAGGCTGTGATCGAGGCAATCTCCGCCGACAATCCGCCGACAGAAAATCACAAGTTGCTTGCAAAGCTTCCGATCCAGACCTGGTGGACTACAAATTACGACAGGTTGATCGAAAATTCCTTGCGCGCAGTCGGCAAGATCGTTGACGTGAAAAGCGCCGTGCCGCAACTCGCAACAACTAGACCGCGTCGTGACGCTACCATCTACAAGATGCATGGTGATGTAGATCGGCCAGACGAGGCAGTCGCGACGAGAGACGATTTTGAGCGTTATCCAAGAGATCGTGGAGCGTTCATAACCGCCCTAGCTGGCGACCTTGTGTCAAAGACCTTTCTCTTTTTAGGTTTCAGCTTCACCGACCCCAATCTTGAGCAGGTGCTGACGCGAGTCCGCCTGACATTCGCCAACAATCAGCGCAGACATTATGCTGTATTCAGGATGCGGACGCGTCTGAAGGGCGAGTCCGTAGCAGATTTCGAGCACTACAAGCTTCGGCAGGCGCTTGTGATTGAAGATTTACGGCGCTTCAACGTCCGCGTCCTTACCATCGACGACTACGGTGAAATCACGGAATTTTTGAAGGAACTTGTCGACCGATACAAAAGGCGTACCGTTTTCGTCGCAGCCAGCTCAGTAGACTTTGGCGGGTGGTCAAAGGAGGTGGTTGATGAATTTACCCAGACATTAGGAAAATTGCTCGTCGCGAAGGGCACTCGAATCGCAAGCGGTCTGGGTGCCGGAATAGGTGACAGCCTGTTGTCGGGTGCGCTCAGAGAAGTGCTGAGCAGCAATCGAACAGTCGATGAATCGCTTATTTTGCGTCCGTTCCCTCAAGCCATGAAGGGTGAGGATCTCACTAAGTTATGGGAAGATTATCGACAGGAAATACTATCTCATGCGGGCATTGCAATTTTCCTGTTTGGCACAAAAGACGTCGATGGCGAAATACAGGTGGCGGAGGGAATGTTTCGTGAGTTCGAGATTGCGCGAAATCAGGGAGTAGCAGTGATCCCAGTTGGCGGTACCGGCGGTGCGGCGGAGTCTCTCGCCTATAAAGTACTTGAAGATCCAAACAGGATAGTGCCTGAGTTGGGCGACGATGGCGGAAAGATCGTAGACGGCCTCTTGCAAAGGCCGGAAAGTCCCATGGAGTTAATTGAGCCCCTGCTTAGGGCGGTACAGATTCTGCAGGGAGGCAAGAGGTAATGCCACGCAAAGTGTTTTTCAGCTTTCATTATGAGCGTGATGTACGAAGGATTCAGCAGGTGCGGCAGTCGTGGGTTATTCGGGAGCACGGCGCCGCTCAACCGTTTTACGACAAGGCGGAGTTTGAACAAGTCAAACGCCGCCCCGGCGGTATCGAGAAATGGATTGAGGACCAATTAGCGGGTTGTTCGGTCACCGCCGTGCTTTTTGGTCGAGATACTTATGACCGCCCGTGGGTCAAGCACGAAATCAAACGCAGCTACCAGCTAAAAATGGGAATTGTCGCGATTGACATCCACAACGTTCGAGATCCGCTCACCGGCACAGATCCGCAAGGGCGAAATCCACTTGAACACTGGCATGCAAATGGCAAGCCGTTCACATCTTTATATCGCACGTACGATTGGGTGCGCGATGATGGCTATAACAACATTGGCGCTTGGATCGAGCGCGCCGCGCGAGATGTCGGCAGATGATTGATCTCTAAGTAGGGATGTTTATGCCTCCCTAAGAGAGGYGGCTGTGGTAACGGCGCAGGCGAACTGCCCGTAGTCGGTTGTTCCCTTTATTGCCACACGTCATACAGCGCAGCTTTGCCTCGATCGAGATGAGAGTAAACATCGAAATGATTGGTGCGAATGATGGGAGGCTGAGCTAGCCTCCCTCCTTCGCTCTTGGTCCATTGTGCGGGACGTAGACATGATGCCAGCGATCCTCCTCATAGGTCTGGCCATTTGGCCGATATCTTCTGCCGCCCGAGCGCGATGGTTTCTTCGAGAATAGCGTCGTCCTTCTATGTTGAACGACCGCAATCCACTATGGATCAGGACCGCGGCGGAATACACGAGGAAATGACCTGCGAGCCGTCCACAGTAGAGAAAGAATGAACAATCGGCGGCTTGGAGTGGCCYGAGGTCTTGAAATCCTATATGCTTCCAGACGCAGCAGTTCCCTACTTTCGGCAGTGAAATGGACGAACGACGCGACAAGAATAGCTTAGGTGACAAACCTCCTGACAGCCGGTCCATGATTTCCGGCGACGGTGCTGGCGATATCGGATCCGTCCCGCGCGACGACACAGTTCGACGCCGGATTATCGTCAAGGAAGGCCGGCGACGTGAGTCTTTGAAAAAACGAGGCCCCTCCAAGCCGACCTGAAGGATTCGCGACCRATTATTGGATGCTGTACCTTCGCTGAATCCTTCCGCTAATTGTTGACAACGCTTTTCAAATGAAGCCACGTTCGAATTCATGGATTCGACGTCGGACATTATGAATGCGTTGCGCGCCGCACGGGCGCTGCTGGACCTCAGCCAGGAAGAGCTTGCGGTTGCAGCAGGCGTCAGCCGTCAGATTATTGTACGGATAGAAAAATGCGAGGGCAACGTGCTGGCCGAAGCGATCGAGAAGGTGCGTATCGCATTGGAAGYCGCCGGGGTCGTCTTCGTGGAAGGCAACGCGACTCGAGGGCCCGCTGTTGCGTTGATCCGTCACCGTGGCTCGAGAATGGAGTCTACAGCCGAATAAACGATCTTTCAGAATCAACGAACGCAGCAGCGTTCCTGGACACTATGGCGGCGACATCATCTGCGGTGAGTGTGCCTTTTTCCAGAAGCTCTCCAGCAATTTCCTCGAGCGTGCTCGTGCGATCGGCGACGAGTAGTTTTGCTCGCAAATACTGTTCATCAAGGATACGACCGACCTCCCGGCGCAGATCATTGGGGAGCCTTGTGGCGAAGCTTGAATCCACTTTGGTAGCCTCGGTCAGGAACGCTAAGCTTCTGCCTAGTCCGTAAGAGCAGAGCATTCGCGCGGCGATGACTGTCGCAGTCTCCAGGTCGCTTCCAATTGACCCGCTGAAACCGTTCGATTTCGATCCTAGCGCGTGTTCCTCGGCGGCTGCGCCGGCCAGGGCTCTGCAGATGTAGTCTTCGAGAGCCTGCCGTGTCTGGAGCAATTGGTCTTCGCCGAAAATCTCATACAGTGTAATGCCGGGCGCAACTCGCTTCGAATCAAGCCAGCGGAACTTCTTACGCAGTGAAACGCTGACTCGGCACCCTGGAAAGAGGGCACAGGCGGCCACGACGTGCCCAGCCTCATGCAATGCAATGCGACGGGCTTCGGAATCGGAAAGCTCGTGCAGCGGCGGTAGCGATCTGACGACGTCGTCGATCTGAACAGCGCGCCCAAAAGAGCGGCTGCGTTGTTTCGCCTCCCGTGCGAGCATTTCCAGGTCGGCGCCGCTCCATCCTCCAAGATCGAAGGCAATCGTTCTCAGTCGATCTTCTTTATCCTTAATGCCTAGGTGGTAGCGGAGGATGTCGAAGCGGTCCTCCGCGTCTGGTAGCTCGACTTTGATATGCCGTTCGATGCGACCGCTACGCAAAAGGGCGGGGTCGATCACATCGGCATAGTTGGTGGCAGCGACGACGACGACTCGGTCTCGTCCTTGCGCGCCATCGATGCACTCGAGCAGGAAGTTGACCACTTGGCGCGAGTAGTCGACATGGCTGCCGCTGAACTTCGCCCGATCGCCGATCGAATCCAGTTCGTCCAGGAACAAGATTGATGGCTGTTTTGCCCGCGCCTCTTCGAAGGTTTCCCTCATCGCGCCGAGGAGGTCTCCGAGGTGCCCGGCCGATTGCCAACGCGACACCGACGCCGCGATCAAAGGCAGACCCGCCGATCGCGCAAACGCGCGAGCAAAGAGAGTCTTTCCCGTACCTGGGGGACCATGCAAGAGGACGCCTCGGGACATCTCCGCCCAGTCCAACGCTCCGCTTCTGACGCGGGCGAGGTCAGTGACGAATGCGCGAGCCCAAATCTTTGCGCGGCCATAACCAGGAAGATCTTCGAGAGATGGACCATCCGCGGTGGCGCTCGCGACCGTGCTTACAAGACGTCGCGCTTCCGCAGCCGGGAGACTGCGCCTGCTGACGACCGGAACAAGGAGAGAGAAATCTAACGCCGCGACGACCTTCGCCGTTTCCTCATCGAAAGGCGTGCGGCCAAGCAGTCGACGCACGGCGTGTATATGCCGAGCCGTCGGACGGATCAGATCAACGAGCGCGTCTGCGCCTATAGCCAGGTCCGAGGGGATCTCAGAGCGGCTTCGGGCGAGGACGATGATGACGTCGTATCTCCCGTGCTCCTCTAAAATGGGATTTGACTGTTTGATCCGCTTTCGCAGCGGCGCTTCCACTACATGTACAAGAGCCCTTTGCTCGAGAGTCCGGCGGGTCCAGGATCCCAGCGACCCCGTCAACAGCAGTTCTGCTGCCTTTCGGTGAGCTTCGGTGACTTTGACGCCACCGGTGATGACAACAACGATCGAAGGAATTCCGTGCATCAGAGGATACTGCCCTCTCAAGGTCGCCCGCAGCGCTGCATATGCCAGGAATAGAGCCGTCGACTGGCGGATTTTCGCAAAGACATGCGGGATCACGTTCCTGCTACGGACGTTGGTGGCTGAAAGCGCCCTACTTTCCATCGGTCGCGCCCCAGATCTGAACCATGTCCTTGGCGAACGGCGAGGGTTTCCCAAGCCTGTACCAACGCTCCATTGACCTCGCGACGCGGCCCTCGACAGACAGCAGTTCCAACGGCGCCGTGAAACTTAGCCATTCCTCTCCGCGCGGATCGACTTTTTTCTGATACCGGAAGTACCCGGTCAGCATCGGAACCATGCGGGACTCAATGTTCCATTCCTCCACCAGGGGACCGTCATCCGGATTGAGAATGGGAAGGGAGCGATCGACGAGAATCCTGCTTAGGTCCGCGGTGAGGCTGGCAGATGAGTTGATGCGCGCGCTGATCGCCCGTGGCGACGAGTTGCCCTCAGGCTCTCCAAATCGAAGTAGTTTCATCGACGAATCCTTCAACGACTCATGAGCGCCATGCTCATGTTGTGAGTATTTTGTCGCCGATTGACCGGGATTTGTCAACAATGTCGATGGCGCGGCGGCTGTCGGTGGGAACTATGCTCGGCCGCTGAACGGCTGGAACTAGAGGGGGCGGCTTCTATCGCGACTGCCATCTGGCGCACCAAGAAAACCGAGAACGTCCATGCGGAGTGGCATCGCTTGCTCCTATCGGTGGAGACTATTCAATCGAACCGACGAACCGAGACCCGAGATGTCGCAACGAGAGGCGCCCTGGGAAACCGTGCGGACCGACACAGAATGCGCTCGAGACGAGGTCTAGCCGACAGATTGGAGGTGGCGACGCGGGGCAGCTAGCGAGAACCCGCGGACAGGTTCTTCTACTCGACTGCCGCCAGCACTTTTGCGGCTTTTTCGACCCGCCTTGCGATCTCATCGACGCGCCCGACCAGTTGGCCGGTTTTCGATTCCTGCCACTCCTGTCGCCATCCCGCGCTTCGAGAAGGATCGTAGGCGACGAGCTTTATGCGTCCGCTCGGCATCTCCTTGACGGTGGACCACGTATGTCCGACATGTCGCCCCTTCCACTCCTCCGCTGGAACGAACTTGCCGTATCCGGCGTATTGCATTTTTTTGGAGATTTTGATCTCGATGATCGCAAGGCCGATTGGAATATTACCGACATAGACGACGGTCGGTCGCCGCGCCGCCAACCGAAAGTACTCCCGAGAGTTTTCATCGCCGCCGATCGAAATTCGAGCGAGCTTCTGAAACCCGCCAGCGATGACGACGCGATGACCTCGGTCTTCGAAAGCCCTGATGAGGTTGTCGACAAATGCCAATGCGGTCGCCAATCCCCCGCGAGACGCCGTCACGTCTAGGCGGTAGGACCTGTTCGAAAGTCGAAGGTAGTCATCGATGACATCGGTTCGAACTGCCGCGGCTTCGAAATGTCGACGCGTCAGGCCGACGAGCGGATGCTCGGCTTCGCGATCGTCCGCCCTGCGATAAAGGCATGCGGCTTGATAGAAGGGCTTGATCACGACACGCTCCGACTTGTCGCGGGACCACGATGACGGATTGCCGGGACTAGAGGAAGGAAGACACGGCGGGGGCGGAGCACGTCCGACAGCCCGCTTGGCCCAATATCCTAAATTTGGACGAGGCACTTCCAGAGCAGTACAGACCCGCGCAAGATAGCTACCTGAAACGCCTAGCCTTCGGGCTACCACCACAGCGGGCTCGGCCCATACGAGGTCGAAAAGCTCCTCGCGTGTCATTTGCTTGGCCTCGCCGGATCTGTCTCATTCCAGCGAGACGGCCAGTCTGGCACTATGTTCTCCTCCGCCTCGAGGCTGTGATCGGGATCGTCCAGAATGAACTTCACCTCCTCGGCCCACATGTGCAGGGCACGGCGGCGCTGAATCTTGAAGGAGTTTTTGTTGTATGTTTCTTCAAGCACCTTCTTGCTGTGCCCGATCACAGCCTCGGAGACGTCCTCCGGCACTCCAAGATTGCTCAGGGCGCTTTTCACTGTCCGCCTGTCGTCGTGCAGCGTCCAATGCTCGGGAGATTTTGCCTCGGGGTTGTTCGCCAGGAAGATTTCAGTCAATTTCGCGCGAAACTTGTCCATGTCGCACCCATTGAACGGCATCGGCGTCAGGCCGTCATTCCGGCTGAATATGAACGGTCCATGCTTGTCCCCCTGGGCGGCCTTTATCCGGCCCAGCAGTTGCAGCATCGGCACGGATAGAGGAACCGGCTGCTGTCTGTCCATTTTGAAGCGCCACGCCGGAATGGTCCAGATCTTGTTCGCCATGTCTATTTCAGACCACTCTGCCAGTCTGACTTCATTCTTGCGCTGGCCCGTCAGTAGAACGGCTCTGAGAAACTCGTTCATCGGATAGTTCATCACGTCGCATGCCGCGAAGTATGCGCGGATCTCGTTCGAGGTGTGCTTTCGGGTGGCTACGTTTCTCTGGAGCTTCATCGTGGAGTTCTTCAAAGTAGCGACTGGCGAATGGGTTATGCCATATGCCTCCATCCCCAACGGCGTCACGGTCCAGGCAAAGAAGGTCTTGATGAGGCTGTAGACGTTAAAGGCCTGCGTCCGAGCGGGACGGTCGCGGATTGCTTGGATGGCGCGCTGGATGTCCGCGCCCGTCACGTCCCTGAGCGGCTTTTCGAGCCACGGAATACGCTTGGGATCGAGAAACTCTCTTCGCAGGGTTCTCCCGTCATCGTCCGCCTTGCGGTTTTGAGGGCGGAGTGGCAGCGTGGCAATGTAGTCCTCCAACGCGTTAGCGAAGGTCCGGCGGCGAAACTTCTCGTCCTCCAATTCGGCAAGGATCGCTTCCTCCCATGGGTCGATGCCCTTGCGATTGAGGTGGTTCCACTCGAGCGCGATCTCTCTCGCCGACTCGATCGTCATCCTGTTCGCATCACCGATCGTCCGGGTCGTGGGATGCTTCGCCTGTCCGAACCTACTTCGCATCACGAAGCTCTTCGCTCCCCCGGTTCCGATTCGGACGCGGAGGTGGGGCACGACGCCGTCATGGATGAAATAGGCGTCATGCTTCGCCGGCGGCAGTCGAACTACGTCCTTGTCATCTTGCAGCTTCCGAACCATCGGTACCTCCCTTGAATAGAGAATGGCGAGTTTTTGAGCGCCGCATCGATCTAAGAAAGCATGACGTTACAAAAAAATCAATACTATCAGATAGTTAGAGTCTATCTTGACCTCAAATGATCGCCTATGCCCGATCCTGGCGTCTTTTGAACCGCGGTCAGGCTGATGGCGGGACAAGTGACAATACCGGGCTCAATATGCTAGATACTTTGGAGCCGATCGAGTGACCGGGCGAGCCTGTTTTGCAGCGACGAACCAAGCCGGTCGTCGGTATGCGACGGCGTAGCTACGAATTATTGGGGCAAGAGCATGCCCCTGCGCCGCCCGCCCGTGGCCGTGCGTGATAAATATGTCACGGAGTCGGTTTTCTTGCTGCTTCGAGGGGCCGAGAGAACGAGGTCTGTGAAAGGATTCGCGGCTTTTTTAAAGAAGCTCTGAATCCTTCATAGGTTGCATCACCCTCAAGGATCCGCGGTCGCCAGCGTCGCCTCATCTGCAAGGACTCGCAGCGGCCCACGACAGCTCCTCCGATCAGGGTTCCACCTTCTGTCTGAACACTTACAGCCACTTGCTCTTCAATTAAAAGAGCGTATCACGACTTAATGATCATGTCATGGTATTTTTGATCATGAAGTGGTCATTTATTAAATCTGAGGGCGATTGCCCCCGACAAGCTGAACTTGCCGCTCGGATGTCACGCTCGATGCCATCAAGGGAACTTGGACTGCTCCTCCCGTGCGCGAGGAGACAGGGGCGCAACCGCCGTGGCCGAGACGGCGACCGACCATTGTCAACTCTCAATCAAAGGTTGTCTTTTGTGCTGACCTCAGCATAGTCGGGAGGGCGGCAAGATCGCCGCTTAACCAGACCGGGAGAGTAAGCAATGGAACCCAGACGACTCTACAGCATGCGTCAGGTCCACGCTCTGACGACGTTGTCGCCAAGCACCCAGAAGCGGATGACCAAGAAAGGACTTTTCCCCAAGATGCACCGCATAACCGACGGACGGAAGAAGGCCTACTACGCCGACGAAATCCATGACTGGATCGCCAACCCGCCGCCCTTCAACTAGGAAACAGGCTTCACCATGGGAATCCCGATTTCAGACGCCAAAAAAGGCAGCGACCGCACGGGGGATAGCGGCCGGACAAATGCGGCAACGCGCGGCGTCGAGCGCCAATGTTGCCAGAAATGATGCCATGCCGATTTTCCAGCGATATCGAGCCATGAAAAAAGCCTCGATAACTGGGCTTTTCTGGCTAGGCTCGAACCCTGGCCCCGCCGGTTAACAGTCGTTGGAAATCGGAAAATCACCGCCCGGCGTGGTTCGCTTCACGAGCCAAGGCATTGGAAACGAACTGTTTTCGCCGACGCCGGGCGGATTTTTACGACAAAGGCGTCCGATGTCGCCCTTGCGGATGCAAAAATGGTGGGCCTGGAGAGACTCGAACTCCCAACCAAGCGGTTATGAGCCGCCGGCTCTAACCATTGAGCTACAGGCCCTTGGCGTCGGGTGGCCGGCGCCGTGATGCCGGGGCAATGGTTCCCGCGAGCATCGGTTCGCTCTAACGCAAATTGCAAGGAGCCACAAGCGGGCAGCGCAAGCATCTGTGGATGATGCATAATTCGTGGGCAGCCACTGGAACCTTCTCGCGCGGGCTACACTTATCCAAGTCACATTCCGCATGAAGAGGGCGATCGCAGATGGTGGCTTCGAACAGTGCCGTGGTGCTCATCGTGGAGGACGAGCCGCTGATCCGGTTCAATATCCTCGATGTGCTGGAGGAGGTCGGCCATGTGGCGCTGGAGGCGGCGAATGCCGACGAGGCTCTGGTGGTGCTGAAGGGCAGGCAGGATGTCGATATTCTATTCACCGACGTCAACATGGCCGGCTCGATGGACGGTCTCCAGCTTGCCAAGCGGGTGAGGGCGATGCGGCCGAACATCGGCATCATCATCACCTCCGGCATGGTGCGGCTCGACCCGATGGCGCTGCCCGCCAATACCGCTTTCCTGCCGAAGCCCTATCTGCACGACGCGCTGATATCGACCATCAATTCCCTGATGACGTAACGGCAATGTCCTGATGACATGGCAGGGGCGCGCAGCCGCAAAACGGGGACKGTTTTTGCGGCTGCGCGCGAGGCGCCGGGAGACATGCTCGTCTTCAGGCGGGCGGAGGGGAACCGCACCCTCAGCTGAAGCTGCTCTTCAGCGCCTCGTTCTCGTGATGGGCTTTCTTCTCGTAGATCGTGAACAGCGCCATCGAGAGGAGATAGGAGAGGAAGGGATCCCCTATCTGCGTGGCGATGTCGCGGGATGCGAGAACATGGCGCTCCAGCGCGCCGATATCCTTCTGCATTGAGGTCTGCGTAGCGGTTTCAGCGAGGCGGTTCATGCTGCCATCTCCAGGAATTGGGTCACGACCGAGCGGGCCGGCACGTGCCTGACATAAAGGGGTAGGGTGAGGCCGAGGGCGGCGCGCATCTTGCGCAGCACCCGGTCCGAGACTTCGAAGGCGCCGCAGCAGACGGGATATTTGCCGTAGCCGTCTGCGCGGCCAAGTTCTTCCACCTCTGCGCCGGCGCGCTTGTAGACGCGCTTGAGGTAGGGCTCGTAGTTGGAGATCATCGTGTGGATGCCGTGATCGAGCGCGCATTCGCAAAGCGCGAGCAGCATCATGGAGAAGGCGCGGCCGGCGTCGATCTCGGGGAAATCCTTGGCGATCGCCTCCTCGTCGATGCACATGCGCGTGCCTTCCCAGATGCCGGGGGCGATAAGATCGGCGGCATCAGGGAACGTCTCACGGAAGACGTCGTAGAGAAGGGTCGGGCCCGTCGTCGGCATCAGGCGCATGCCGCCATAAAGACGGGTGCGGCTGTCATTGCACCAGACGAGATAGGCGGGAGCAAGCGAATCGTAGCTGTCACGTTCGTAAGGGCCGATGACAGGAACGTCCCAGCCGAGCGTATCGGCGAAGACCTTCTTGCGCAGACGAAACATCTGGTCGAGTACGGCAGCGYATTTCTGATACTCATGTGCCTGAATGATAACGAACATTTTGCCCTCCAGCGTTTTCAAGTTCGTGGAAAGCAGAATGGTTCAGGCGAGCCGGATCGGAAATTCCCTCAGATAGGCCCCCCCAGATGAGGGGGCAGCATGTCGCGCAAAACTGTGCAGCGGTTTTGCGATAACGACATGCGCCAACAAAAAGACTAGGGATTGATGATGCGCAATTGCACGGCCCGTGAGGCGGCGGCCGAGATCGTCGCGCAGCCGAGCTTGAAGCGGGCGGTCTTCAGATAATCGCGCGTGGTGTGCTCGGATATGCCCAGGATGACCGAAATATCCTTGTAATCCTTGCCGAGGGCGGTCCAGTGCAGACACTCGATCTCGCGCGGCGACAATGCCGGCACGGGATCGTTTTCGCCATGCAGCTCATAGACCGCCTTGCGGTGGATCAGATGGGCGATCTCGATCCATTCGTTGCGGCAGCGGCGCACGAGCTCGGTCCATTCGTCGGCCGGTATACGGGCATTCAGCGACAGCAGGGCGCGGCGCTGCGCCTTGTCGGCGACGGGGATGGAGTAGCCATTGCCGCCGATGCCGTGTTTCTGGGCGTCGACCAGCATGGCATAGGCCTCCGGCGTCGGTTCGACCTCGCTCCAGTCGAAGGGCAGCTGGCGTTCGAAGCCCTGCTTGACGATCGGATCGACCTTTACATAGCTGTTGAGGAGGTAGCGAGAGACCCAGGCATCCGGATAGGTGGTGCGCACGAAGGGCGAATCGATCTTGCTCGCGATCGTCTGGGCGAGATGGTAGGTGACGAAATCGAGGTTATATTCCGCCTGGAGAATACGGATGGCGGCATCCACGTTGGCCGCCGCCTTGATCTGTTCGAATGTGGACTCGAACTTTTCGCTATAGGTATTCTCAATCATTTCCACTGCCCCAATTCCCTCAATCCTACCGCGAGGGCCGTCACAAATACAAGGCATCCCCACATATGCGGGGAATGACAATCCGGGTCCCATCTGCTAGCGCCTGTGATGAGGAGACCTCATATGGACAGCAAGAGACCATTCGAGATTGCCGAATGCCAACAGGCCGCCAAGGGCCTGAAATCCAGCTGGCAGGACATGGCAGGCTCCGAAGCGCTGATCCGCGCCCTCGTTGCCGAACGCAATGGCGACAGGCCGCTGGCGCTGTTCTGGACCGAGGTTCACCGGGCGCTCTGCCAGGAAACCAACGCTTTCTGACGATCGGCCTTCCCGAACGGCTCAGCCTTTTCTCCGCAATTTAGGCGGGCCACCCACGCCGGTCGGCAGGGAAATCCCACCGCCTTTCTGCTCTGCAAAATTGTCAATGAACACGTCTTCATTCATGTCGTGATTCGATTTGGCGGCGAAAGGATCGGACGCTGCGTTCTGGATATATGGTTAAGAAATCCGCATTATTTTATCCTTTTGTTCCAAAACGGTTGACGGAGCGTTTGCGGCAGGAGCAAGGGTGTTTGTGGAAACGGTTACACTCCTCACCTGTACCGCCACTGGCTGCAGACTGTTTCGACTGTCATCACCGATGTGTGAAATGGAATGACTGAAAAGCGCGTGCATCTGGTCTTCAAGACCCATCTCGATATCGGCTTTACCGACCATGCCGAGAAAGTCCGCCGGCAATATCACGAGCGCTTCATTCCGCAGGCGATCGAGACGGCCAGGCATTTTCATGCCGAAAATCCTGAAGAGCCGAAATTCATCTGGACGACGGGCGCCTGGCTGATCTGGGACCATCTGAATTCGCGCTCGGCGGGAGAAGTTGCGGCGCTGGAGCAGGCGATCGAGCGCGGACTGATTCGCTGGCACGGCCTGCCGTTCACCACGCATACGGAGCTGATGTCGCCGGATCTCTTTCGGGCCGGGCTTTCCTATTCGCAGGAGCTCGACCGGCGTTTCGGCAAGACGACGATCGCGGCAAAGATGACCGATGTGCCCGGCCATACGCTCGGCATGGTGCCGCTGCTTGCCGAGGCGGGCATCCGCTTCCTGCATCTCGGTGTCAATACGGCGTCGCCGCAGCCCGATGTGCCCGATATCTTCCGCTGGCGGGCGCCCGGCGGCGAGGAGGTGGTCGTCATGTACCAGCGCTCCTATGGCGAGACCTGCTTCCCCGATGGTTTCGAGGATGGCCTGAGCTTTGCCCATACCAACGACAATATCGGGCCGCAGAGCGTGCCGCAGACGGCCGAGGCCTATCGCGAATTGCGCGCCCGTGGGCCGGATGCGATCATCCGCGCAGCAACGCTCGAGGATTACGGCGCCATTCTCTGGAGCGAGCGTGAGCGTTTTCCTGTTGTTGAGCTGGAACTCGGCGACAGCTGGATCCATGGTAGCGGCAGCGATCCGGTCAAGACGGCGCGGTTTCTCGCGCTGCAGCGGCTCTACGACCGTTTCGCGGCGGATGGTCTCGATGCGCGGCGTCTCGCCTTCGGGCGCGGACTGGCGATGGTGGCCGAGCATACCTGCGGCGTGGATATCAAGTCCTATCTGCGCGACGACAAGGCGTGGTCGCGGGCCGATTTCGAGGCCGCGCGCCGATCCAATTATCGCTTCGCCTATACCGAAGCCTCCTGGGACGAGCAGCGGGCCTATCTCGACCAGGCGGTCTCGGAGCTTGACGAGACGGACCGGAAGGCGGCCCAGGCCGTGCTCGCCGAACTCGCCACGCCTGCCGTCATCGAGGGCGGTGGGCGGGAGCTCCGCTTGCAGGCCGGTGGCTGGTCGATCGCGCTCGACGGCGTGAGCGGCGATATTGCCGAAATTACCTCGCCTTCCGGCAGGACGATCACCGGCCGCGACGGCGCGCTGATCGCCTATCGATACGAGAGCTACGATGCCGGCGACATCAACCGTCACATGCAGACCTATCTGACTCATCGGCAGGAATGGGCGATACTAGACCATGACAAGCCGGGGCTTGCCCGGTCGGGGGCGGCACTTTCGAAGATTTTTCTGCCGGTGCTGGAAGCGACTGATGAGGCGGGCATCCTTCTGTCGATGCCGGTCGAGGCCGTGCAGAAATATGGCGCGCCGCCGCATGTGATGCTGCATTTCACCGCCGAGGGTGATCGTCTTGATCTGCGTCTGACGTTGCTTGACAAGCCGGCCAACCGTATGCCGGAGGCAAGCTTCCTCTCCTTCACGCCTGATCGTGCCGCGGAGTGGAATTTCCGCAAGATGGGCCTCTGGCATCGATCGGGGAATATTGCGACGAGCGGCGGCGGACAATTGCAGGCGGTGACATCGGCACGCGGTGATCTTGCCGATGGTCCGCTGACAATCGAAACCTTCGATGCGCCGCTCGTTGCGCCGCAAGGCTCAGATTTCATGACGTTTTGCAGGACGTTGCCGGATTTCACCGCCGGCATCCGTTTCAATCTGCACAACAATAAATGGGGAACCAATTTCCCGATGTGGTGGCAGGGAGATTTTCAGGCGCGTTTCCGGTTAAGGCTCGACTGAGTCACCCCTAACGGGGATGCGATCCCGCGGGGATTTGCCGCTCGACCCGGTACGGATTGAGCCGTCCGGGGCCGAGACAGGAAGCGGTTCAGCCGACGCTTGCCGATCGGCCGAGCCAGCCGGTGCATAGCGCTTCGGGCTGCCTCGGGCGAAACTTCAGTACTTCGCGACCGTCGGAAGAGGCCTTCGTGCGCTCCAGTGCATCGCGTTCGGCAACTGCCTGGCGCCAGTGTTCGTCGTCGCGGCCGTGAGGACGGCCCTGTTCCTCCCAGATCGCGTAAGCTCTTTTGCTGATCCATTCGTGGCGTCTATTGCTCATCTATCCATCCCACTCGTCTAAAGTATTATTCGGCAATTTTGTCCTGCAGAACCGGTGGCCGGCGTTTGGCTGCCATCAGCAGGTCGAGTTCGATCGAGGAGGGTCCGAAACGGGTGAAAAGACTTTCGGCCTGATCGCCATGCAGGCCATATTTGGAGGCGAATTCGTCAAGGCTATAGGGGCGGCCGCGCAGGATTCTGCTTCGGCGCTCCGGCTCATGGATTTGCGTCATTGGTGATAACCCCAGACTGTTTTGCGAATGTGAGAACAAAACAAATTACAGAGACAAAAGTTCCGTGAATTTTCAGGGTTTTTTCGCCTCGGCGTGCCATTCCGGAGCGATCTGAAGCGGCTGGCATAGATTTTTAAGAATGCGGGACGCTCAGAAAATTTCGCCTAAAACATGCAGAAATATCAGGGTGTTATGGAATTCGTTTCCGCAGCGGTTGATAAATGGGCTTTACCCCGGCGCGTTACTCTATAGAATCAATCGTGTTATTCGGTCCGCAGGGGCAAATATTCGTTCCCCGCGTTGATGCCGACCGATACCGGAGGACTTGGCTTCAATCCAACAAGAGGAGACAGACATGATGAATGCACTGCCGCCACTTCATAACGGCCACGCGCCGTTTACCCTCCAGCAGCTGTTTCGCGAAGCGCTCTATGCCTTTGAGGAATGGGACAGCGAATTGACCGAGCCGATCGTGACCCACGAAGGAAGGGTCATTCCAATCAGCTTCGTTTTCGAAGCCATGCGCGAATGCACCGACATTGTGCCGATGAACATTGTCGGCGCCGTCACTGAACGGCTGACCAAGCCGTGGGAGGGCGAAGGCCCGCTCGACCAGATGACCTTCTCCACGGCGGCGCGCGTCATGCGCGTGCTGGTGCGCAAGCGCCTTCTCGCCACCGGTGCCGTGGATCTCGTTGCCGTTTCGGCCCACGCGTCCGAAGACCAGAGCCGCGACTGACAGGATGAGGATCGCGGCCATGGCTGCGATCCTTTTCCGCTTCCTGGCGGAACCTCACCTATTCCCAACCGTTTAATTCGGCAGGCACGGCCCGCCGCTACAGCGCCGCTGTGGCACTTTGAATTGCCGCATAATTTTATCCTTAAATCGATCCCGATCTAAGGAATTATGCAGTCGCGACGGGCGAGGAATAAGTACCATGCTAAAATCCATCGTTCATGAAATCATCGGTACATCCAGGCGTGAGCCTGACCTTCCGCAATCGCTCGAGCAGTTTCGCGACAGGAAGMGGGTGCTGATCATCTTCGCCGATGCGCAAGACGACCGCGCGCTCATTCAGGACGAATGGCTGCGCAAGTCGCATATGCGCCTCATCGAAGAAGACGTCGAAGTGTTCAGCATCGCCGGCGGCGGCGCGTTTGCGCTGTTCGACGATGACTGGGAACTCGATGCCGACGATATTCGCGAGCGGCTGCAGGGGCCGCCGACCGGCGAGTTCGGGTTGATCCTGATCGGACGCGACGGAACCGTGAAGCTGCGCTCGAGCGAGCCAATGACCGCGGAGGATATCTTCGCGGCCTTCGAGATGTTGCCGAAGAAGACGCCTTGGTAGTGTTTCGAGATTCCGTTTGAAGCGGAGCGCGGTGGAGCATCCGCGCCCGCAGCTTTTGCATGTTCAGAGTTCGAAGGCTTCCTTGAGGCCCAGACTCTTGCGTTCACGCAGGTCGAGATCGGCCTCGATATGGGCGATATGATGCAGCATCAGCTGGCAGGCGCGGTCGAGTTCGTTGGCTTCGATCGCCGAGATGATGTCACCATGTTCGGAGTGGCCGCAGCTCGATGCGGTCGACTGCCCATAGAGCGCAATCACCAGCGAGGAGCGGGCGACGAGTTCCTCCATGAAGCGCTGCATGATCGAATTGCCTGATATGAGCGCCAGCGTCAGATGAAAATCGCCCGATGCCTTGATTTCGGCGCGGCGCGCCGTCTGGCCGCGCTCGCTCATCAGACGGCCTTCTTCCAGCAGAAGCTGTCTCAGATGCGCGATGTCATCAGGCGTGATCCGCGCCGCGGCCTCGCGCAATATGCCGGGTTCGACCAGGCGTCGGGCGGAAAAGATCTGGCGAGCCTCTTCCGGCGAGGGATAGGCGACGAAAGCGCCGCGGTTCTTCTCGACGCTGACGAGGCCTTCATAGGACAGCGCCTGCAGGGCGGCGCGCGCAAGCGTGCGGCTGACGTTGAAGAGATTGCCGACATCGCTCTCCGAAAGCTTGGTGCCGGGCGAGAGCCTGCGCTCGACAATCGCTTCACGAATGGCATCGCGGATCTGTTGCGCGCCTGTTTCGGCGGAGTCTTCGGCTTGCTGAGCCTTGGCGGCGGATTTCATGAAAATCGATTTCCTGATGACGAGAAACCATATCCGTGTTCGCGGCAAAAGTTAAACGGAATTTGTGCCCGAAATGATGGCAATATTGTATACGATTTTCTGCACAAACTGTGCACGATAGCCTAAATCATGTGCAGAGTTCGTTGTGCATATAATTTGCTCTCGCAAGTTTTGCGTCGAAAAAAGCCTGATTTCGCAATGGCTTGACGCGAGCAACGGAGTTTGGCACGGCAGATGCATCGTCTTTTCCGAACAGGGGAAGGCACGATGTCGAAAGCGGCAGAGATCGATATAGTATCCGTTTCGAAGGTCTATGGCGCGACGACGGCGGTCCATGCGATCAGCCTGAAGATTCCGGCCGGCTCCTATTGCTGCTTCCTCGGCCCGTCGGGCTGCGGCAAGACCTCGACGCTGCGCATGATTGCCGGCCACGAGAGCATCTCGTCGGGCGACATCAGGCTCGGCAATATCGTCGTCACCGATTTTCCGCCGGCCAGGCGCGGCACGGCGATGATGTTCCAGTCCTACGCGCTTTTCCCGCATCTCGATTTGATCGACAACGTCGCCTTCAGTCTGAAGATGAAGGGCGTCGACAGGCAAGAGCGGCAAGCCAAGGCGCTCGAGATGCTGAAACTGATGCAGATGGAGGCCTATGCCAACCGGCGTCCGGCCCAGCTTTCCGGCGGCCAGCAGCAGCGCGTGGCGCTGGCGCGCGCGCTGATCACCGATCCGGAAGCGCTGCTGCTCGACGAGCCGCTGTCGGCGCTCGATCCGTTCCTGAAGATCCGCATGCGCGCCGAACTCAAGAAGCTGCAGAAGTCGCTCGGCATCACCTTCGTGCACGTCACTCATAGCCAGGAAGAGGCGATGGCGCTCGCCGACGTCATCGTCATCATGAATGACGGCCGGATCGAGCAGGCGGCCGCCCCGCGCGAGGTCTTCGAGCGGCCGGCGACTGCCTTCGTCGCGCGCTTCATGGGCGACCACAATGTGCTGTCCGGCCGGGTGACTTCGAGCGAGAACGGGGTGCTCGTCATGACCGTGCCGGAAGGTCAGAGCTTTTCCGTGCGCGGGACGGGCAGGGAAGTCGGCGAGCCTGTCGATATCGGTATCCGCACCGACCGCGTCCGCCTGCAAGTGGCGACCGAATGGACGCTCGGCTTCGACGGCATCGTCTCCAACATCGAATATCGCGGCTCTTCCGTAAAGATCACCGTTATCGGCGCCGGCAGCGACGATTTCACCGTCATTGCCGACGACGGCGACTATTTCGCCCGGCCGGTTGCCGTTGGCGACACCGTCTCGCTCAGCTGGGCGCTCGAAGATGCCGTACTTCTCGGCCGCTCTTCCGCATGAGCCATCACCATCAAGAACACTGAACCTTCTATCCAAGAAAAGGGGAACTGACATGACGACTGAAACGACATCGACCAAGGCGGAGAAGGGACTTTCCCGCCGCACGCTGCTGAAGACGGGTGCTGCCGCCGTCGGCGCCATCGCCGGCTCCGGCGCCATCACCGGCTTTCCCACCATCTGGGCGCAGACGAACATCACGCTTCGCCAGTTCGGCACCGGTGTTTCGAACATCAATGCCATCGCCGAGAAGTGCAAGGCCGATCTCGGCATCACCCTGGAGATGACGGCAACCGATTCAGACGCCGCCGCCCAGCGCGCCGTCACCCAGCCTGACAGCTATGATATCGCCGACATCGAATACTGGATCGCCAAGAAGGTGTTCCCGACTGGCGTCATGCAGCCGATGGACGTCAAGAAGCTGAAATATTACGACAAGATCGTGCCGCTGTTCATCAACGGCAAGCTGAAGCCGGAAAGCGTCATCGCCCAGGGCACGGCGCCGCACACGGTCGGCTTCGTCGAGGCGCAGGGTTCCAAGAAGTTCGCCAAGGAGCCGACGCAGTGGATGACGATGGTTCCGACCATCTACAACGCCGATACGCTTGGTATTCGCCCCGACCTCACCGGCCGTCCGATCACCAGCTGGGCCGATATTCTCGATCCGGCCTTCAAGGGCAAGACCGCGATCCTCAACATCCCGTCGATCGGCATCATGGATGCGGCGATGATCATGGAAGCCTCCGGCAAGATCAAATATGCCGACAAGGGCAACATGACGAAGGAAGAAATCGACAAGACGATCGACTTCCTGATCAAGACCAAGGGTGACGGCCAGTTCCGTGCCTTCTGGAAGTCGTTCGACGAAAGCGTCAACCTGATGGCCTCGGGCGAAGTCGTCATCCAGTCGATGTGGTCGCCGGCCGTCGCCGCTGTCCGTTCGAAGGGCATCGCCTGCACCTTCCAGCCGCTCAAGGAAGGCTATCGCGCCTGGGGCGGCGGTCTCGGCCTTGCCTCGCATCTCAAGGGCGCGCAGCTCGATGCCGCCTATGAATACATCAACTGGTACACGTCGGGCTGGGTCGGCGGCTACCTCAACCGCCAGGGTTACTATTCCGCCTGCATGGACACCGCCAAGGAATTCATGTCGGCCGACGAATGGGGCTACTGGATCGAGGGCAAGCCGGCGCAGGGTGATATCCTGTCTCCCGAGGGCAAAGTCATGGAGAAGGCCGGCGCCGTTCGCGACGGCGGTTCCTTCGAAGCCCGCATGGGCGCGGTTGCCTGCTGGAACTCCGTCATGGACGAGGACCGCTACATGGTCCGTCGCTGGAACGAGTTCATCGCTGCCTGATCTCCGCAGAGAGGGCGGAGAGCCACTGTCTTTGGCGATGCTCAAGACGTGGCTTCGCTCCGCCCACTCATCTGCCCTTCTGGCATCTGACCGGGGTCGAGCCACGGGTCTCGACCCGTCCTTTGGCGAGCAGAGGGAGTTCGCGGTTTGGCCGCGAGACGAAACTGAGGTGCGCGGTGGCTTAGGTGCCGCCGCGATTCTCTTCTCCTCGGCGGGGAGAAGGTGCCGGCAGGCGGACGAGGGGCGGGGCACGAGCCCTCGGTCGTCACGCTTGACAATGAGACAACGGAGAACCGGATCATGGCGACCATCGCGGCGGAAACGGAGGAGGACGGCCAGGGCGCGCGCGGCGGGCGCGGACTGAAGCTTTCCCCATCGGCGATATCCTATCTCCAGGCGACGCCGCTGTTCGTCATTCTCGGCTTCTTCTTCCTGCTGCCGATCGCCATGATCGGTGTCGTCAGCTTCTGGGACTACGATTTTGCCGGTCTCTATCCCGATTTCCTGACAATGAACTACACCGACACGCTCGGTTCGTGGGTGACGTGGAAGACCTATCTTAACACCTTGAAATTCACTGCGATTGTCTGGTCGCTGACGCTCGTCATCGGCTTCTGGATCGCCTATTTCTTGGCCTTCCACATTCGCAAGACTTCGACGCAGATGATCCTCTTCCTCGTCTGCACCGTGCCGTTCATGACGTCGAACATCATCCGCATGATCTCATGGATCCCGGTGCTCGGGCGCAACGGCCTCGTCAATTCGACGCTGATCAATATGGGCATCATCCCCAAGCCGATCGAATGGTTGCTCTATTCCGATTTCGCCGTCGTGCTCCTGATGGTCGCGGCCATCCTGCGTGTCGTCGACATCCGCAAGGAGCTTTGAGATGAACCACGAAAAACGCGGCCTGGAATTCTATCTGCTGGCGATCTTCTTCATCATCTTCGTGCTGTTCCTCTACGGCCCGCTTTCGGCGATCCTGATCCTCTCCTTCCAGGGGCCGGATGGCGGCCTGACTTTCCCGATGAACGGTGTTTCCACGCACTGGTTCTTCAACCTGTTCGAGAAGCAGGCGGTCGGCGATTTCGGCGCTTCTTTCCGCCGCTCCTTCACCCTCGGGCTGATGGTGATGGTGGTGACTGTCGTCGTCTCGCTGCTCGCCGGCCTTGCCTTCCGCCGCCGCTTCCGCGGTTCCACCGCGCTGTTCTACGCCACAGTTGCCAGCCTCGTCGTGCCGTCGATCATCATCTCGCTCGGCATCGGCGTCGTCTTCCAGGAGGGAGGGCTGAAGCCTGCCTGGTATTCGTCGGCCTTCGGTGCGCATCTGACCTGGACGCTGCCGTTCGGCGTGCTGATCATGTTTGCCGTCTTCAACCGCTTTTCGCCGGCCTATGAAGAGGCGGCGCGTGACCTTGGCGCCAGCTCCTGGCAGACGTTCCGCCATGTGGTGTTGCCGATGATCGCGCCGAGCCTCGTCGGCGTCGGCCTGTTCGGCTTCACGCTTTCCTATGACGAATTCGCCCGCACGCTGATGACATCAGGCACCTACAATACGCTGCCGCTCGAAATCTACGGCATGACCACCAACGTCACGACGCCGGTGCTCTATGCGCTCGGCACGGTGACGACGCTGTTCTCCTTCACCATCATTCTCGTCGCACTCGGCATCATGACGATGCTCAGCCGGCGGCAGGCAAAGATAAACTGACATGCGCATCCTCATCGTCAATCCGAACACCACGGCCTCCATGACCGAGAAGGCCGCGACCGTCGCGCGTGCGGTGGCGGCATCCGGCACGGAGATCATCGCCGCCACCTCGCGCATGGGGCCGGTCTCCATCGAAGGACATTACGACGGTGCGCTGGCGATCCCCGGTCTGCTCGCTGAACTCAGGGACCGGCAGCCGGCGGGTTATGATGCGGCCGTGATCGCCTGCTTCGATGATACTGGGCTCGAAGCGGCGCGGACCCTTGCCGACGTGCCGATCCTCGGGCTTTGCGAATCCGYGGTGGTGACGGCGGGCTTTCTGGCGCAGCGCTTCACCGTGGTGACGACGCTGGAGCGGTCGCGGGTACTGATCGACAATCTGGTGCGCCGCTATGGCATGGGCGACCGCGCCAAGGTGCGCGCCTCCGATATCCCGGTGCTCGAGCTGGAAGATGCGGCCTCCGGCGCGATCGGCAAGCTCAGGGCCGAGATCGAGCGGGCGCTTTCAGAAGACGGAGCCGAGGCGATCGTACTCGGCTGTGCCGGCATGACCGATCTGGCCCGCGAGCTGCAGGAGATCTACGGCGTGCCTGTCGTCGATGGCGTCGCCGCCGCCGTCAAGCAGGCCGAAGCGCTGGTGTCGCTCGGACTTTGCACCAGCAAGCGCGGCTCCTACGCCTCGCCGCTGCCGAAACCCTTCACTGGGGCGATGAGCGGTTTCTCGCCGATCCTGAAGGTCGGCTGACCGATGTCCGTTTCCTTCGATTTCGAGCAGCTTACCGAGCGCCAACGCTACAAGCTGATGATCGGCACGATCATTCCGCGGCCGATTGCGCTGGTGACGACGGTCGACGAGAATGGCCGGATCAACGCCGCGCCCTTCAGTTTCTTCAACTGCCTTTCGGCCGATCCGCCGATCCTTGCGATCGGGGTCGAGAACAATGCCGACATGTCGTTCAAGGACACCGGCCACAATATCCGCATGACCGAGGTGTTCACGGTCAATATCGTCTCCTTCGCGATCGCTGAGGCCATGCATATCTGCGGCGCCAAATATCCGCGCGGCGTCGACGAGCTGAAGGAAGCCGGCCTGACGGCGATGCCGGGCGAGAAGGTGGCCTCGCCCTTCATCGCCGAGGCGCCGGCTGCCTTCGAATGCCGGCGGCATGTGACGCTGGAGCTTGGCCGCTCGCGGCAGATCATCATGGGCGAGATCGTCTACGCGCATTACCGCGACGGGGTCGTCGATCCGGAACGGCTGCATGTCGATCCGGCCGCGGTCGATGCCATTGCGAGGCTCGGCGGCGATACCTGCGCCACCATCCGCGACCGTTTCGAGATGCTGACGCCGAAGCTCTGACATAGAGCATTTTGGTTTTCTTCGAGTGACGAAAATGCTCTATCTCTTTGGCTTCGCGCAATTCCGGACGCAAAACCGCTGCGCACTCTTGCTGGAATTGCTCCAGGGATAGGCCCAAGTTTTTGCTTTACTTTTTCGGCTCCCGCGAGAATGGTCGGCTACGGATCATCGCGACAGAGGAGCGCTTTACCCATGACAATCGAGGACGATCTCAGCCGGATCGCGGAGCAGGAGAAAGTCCTGAGCTTCGACGCCTTCGACCTGACGACGGCATGGCAGCTCGGCAAGCTTCTGCAGGAACTCGCCACCGAGCGCGGCCTCGGCATCGCGATCGACGTGACCCTGCATTCGATGCCGGTCTTCTATGCGGCACTCCCGGGTGTCACGCCCGACAACGTCAACTGGGTGCGTCGCAAGCGCAATATGGTGCTGCGTTATTTCCGCAGCAGCTACGCTTCCGGCCTGAAGCTGCAGAAGGACGGCAAGACGGTCGAGGATAACGGGCTTTCCGGCGCCGACTATGCGCCGCATGGCGGCAGTTTCCCGATCAACGTCAAGGGCACCGGTTGCATCGGCGCCGTCACCGTCTCGGGACTGCCGCAGCGCGACGACCATAATCTCGCGGTCGAAGCGCTGGCGCTGATGCTGGCGAAGGATCTGGATACGCTCCGGCTCGCCCCGCCGCTTTGATGCGGTTTTTCCCGCCGTAATTTTGACAGAAAAAAGCCATGAAAACTTCAAATTTGCGTCGCCGTGACGGTGACGCGGGCTTGTCCTACGGCTAAGCTGCGGCATCGCACTCCTCATCTTACCCGGGACGCCATGATCCGCTTGTTTCTTGCGCTTGCCGCCACCATCGGCTTCGGCCTTTTGCTTGCCTCCTGCAACACGCTTTCCAAGGAGGAATGCGTCGCCGCCGACTGGCGGGTGATCGGCGAGAGCGACGGCGCGGCGGGCTACGAGCCGCAACAGCGCTTCGCCGCACATGCGAAATCCTGCGAGCGGGTCAAGATCGTACCCGATCAGACGATCTGGTTTCAGGGATATCAGGCCGGTCTGGTGCGCTACTGCACGCCGCTCAGCGGGCTTGCGCGCGGCCAGGCGGGCAGCGGCTACGCCAATGTCTGCCCGCCCGAGACCGCGCCGGGCTTCCTGCGCGGCTTCAACCTCGGCAGCAAGCAGCACGAGCTGCAGTCGCGTCTCAGCTCGATGCAGAGCGATTATAGCAATAAGGAAACTGAAATCGACGAGCTTTCCGACAAGCTGAGAGATGCCAAGGACGGTGACCGCTCGGAACTGCGCCGGCGGACCGAGGATCTCGAAGACGACATGCACGACATCCGCCGCGACCAGCGCGACGTGCAGGACGATCTCGACCGTGTCAACGAGGATGTCGAGTGGTTCCAGCGGAACCCGAGTGTCGAACTGCCGGCGCCGGGTTACTGATCCTTATAGCGCCGCGCGTCTTTTCGGACGCGCAAAGGACGCTGTAAATTGAATAGTTAGAGCGTGATACCGAAAACCGCTCACACTTTTCGCCATCATGCTCTGCTTCAGAGCTTCCCGCCGGCCTCGGCGATGCCCCTTGTCAGGCTGCCCGTTGCCGGGAAGAGTGGGATGAGGCAGGCCTGCAGGGCGTGATAGATATCGCCCTTGCCGGGGAACAGCGAATGCGAGGGGACGAGATCTTCCGTCAGTTCCTCGTGCCAGCCGCCGTTCTTGTGATCGATGAAGGCGCGTTCGATCACGTTCCAGATCCTGCGGTAGCTCTCTTCGTGGTAATCGCTCGGCAGGTGTTCGTTGAGGAAATGTGCAGCGGCCGCACCTTCGCAGGCTGGCCACCAGAGCTTGTTGCGCTTGGCGGGCTTGTCGTCCCAATCGAGCGTATAGAAGAAGCCGCCCTTGTCGTTGTCCCAGCCGAGCGCCATGGATTGCGCAAAGAGCGCCTTGGCCGCATCCGGCATCCATTCGATGCGTTTGCCGCCGAGCGCCCAGAGCTGCAGGATGAGGCGGGCCCATTCCAGCCAGTGGCCGGGTGTCGTGCCGGCCGGGCGGAACATTTCATTCGGATGATAGTATGTCTTGTCGAGATTCCATTCGGCGTCGAAATGCTCGGCGACGCGCCAGTCAACCGAACCGGCGGCGCGACGGATGACGAGATCGGCGATGCTTTCGGCCTTGGTCAGATAGTCCCGGTCGCCGGTGGCTTCGAAGGCCGCCATCAGCGCTTCGGTCAGGTGCATGTTGGAGTTCTGACCGCGATAGGCGCCGCCGTCGAGCGGCTGCCAGTCGGCGGTGAATTCCTCGGCGATTGCGCCGTGTTTCGCTTCCCAGAACTTCGTATTCAGGATCTCGGTGATATCATCAAGCATGCCGTCGGCAAGCGGATGGCCGATCGTCTTTGCGGCTGAGGCGGCAAGCAACACGAAAGCATGGCCATAGCCCTGCTTGTTGGAATCGACGGGACCGTTATTGTCGAGGGACCAGAAATAGCCACCATTTTTCCGGTCGCGATGATGGTTCCAGATATAGTCCATGCCGTGGTCGACGACATCGGCAGCGCCGGGACGACCAAGCAGGGCGCCGATCGAGAAGCAATGCACGGCGCGCGCGGCGATATGGATGCCGCGGACCTGGCCCTCGGCGTCGAGCGGCCCGCCTTGGTCGTCGAGATCGTAGAAACCGCCCTTGGGGTTGACCGAATTGTGCTGGAAGAAATCGAAAAGACCGTTCGCCTGGGTCAGCAGCCAGTCGCGATGATAGGCGCGGGTCGTCCAGTTTCCAAGCGCGGCGTTGCCGGTTGCGGGTGCCATGATGCTCCTCCGATTTCGTGCACAAGCGTCGCAAACGCCTATATAGAGGTCGGGCAAGCCTGTCATCTGGCTAGCGCATCGTGCTTTCCGAAAATCGAATTTCGGAAAACACGATGCGCAGATTCAAACTGCTACAGCGTCCTTTGCGCGTCTTAAAAGACGCGCGGCGCTGTAGACTTGCAAAGCACGAAATCGCCAGGCATATATTGACATAAAGATATCTTTATGTGATTTGGAAGTCTGGTCTTATGACGTCAAGGAGCCCTCCCGTGTTTGACAATCTCTTTGGTCCGGAAACGGGCAAGCGTGACGGCAGTGAAGTTTTCGCAGCTTTGAAACAAGCCGCGAGCGAACGCATCCTTGTTCTCGACGGCGCCATGGGCACGCAGATCCAGGGGCTCGGCTATGACGAAGACCAGTTTCGCGGAACGCGCTTCATCGGCTGCGCCTGTCACCAGAAGGGCAATAACGACCTTCTGATCCTGACCCAGCCGGATGCGATCGAAGAGATCCATTACAGATACGCCAAGGCCGGCGCCGACATTCTCGAGACCAACACCTTCTCCTCGACCCGCATCGCGCAGGCCGATTACGAGATGGAAGGTGCGGTTTACGACCTCAACAAGGAAGGCGCCGAGATCGTGCGCCGGGCGGCACTGCGCGCCGAGCGCGAGGACGGCCGCCGCCGCTTTGTCGCCGGCGCCATCGGGCCGACCAACCGCACCGCCTCGATCTCGCCTGACGTCAACAATCCCGGTTTCCGCGCCGTCACCTTCGACGATCTGCGTTCCGCCTATGGCGAGCAGATCGACGGGCTGATCGACGGCGGCGCCGACATCATCCTCATCGAGACGATCTTCGACACGCTGAACGCCAAGGCGGCGATCTTCGCCTGCGAGGAGCGCTTCGAGGCCAAGGGCGTGCGTCTGCCCGTGATGATCTCCGGCACGATCACCGACCTTTCCGGCCRCACGCTGTCCGGCCAGACGCCGTCGGCCTTCTGGAATTCCGTGCGCCATGCCAATCCCTTCACGATCGGGCTCAACTGCGCGCTCGGCGCCAATGCGATGCGCCCGCACCTGCAGGAGCTTTCGGGCGTTGCCGACACCTTCATCTGCGCCTATCCGAATGCCGGCCTGCCGAACGAGTTCGGCCAGTATGACGAAACGCCGGAGCTGATGGCGGCGCAGATCGACAGCTTCGCCCGCGAAGGCCTGGTCAACATCGTCGGTGGCTGCTGCGGCTCGACGCCGGAGCATATCAAGGCGATCGCCGAGACCGTTGCCAAGTACAAGCCACGGCCGATTCCCGAGCACCGCCCCTTCATGTCGCTGTCGGGTCTCGAACCCTTCGAACTGACGAAGGACATCCCCTTCGTCAATGTCGGCGAGCGCACCAACGTCACCGGCTCGGCCCGCTTCCGCAAGCTGATCACCAACGCCGATTTCACCGCAGCGCTCGATGTCGCCCGCGACCAGGTTGAGAACGGGGCGCAGGTGATCGACATCAACATGGACGAAGGCCTGATCGATTCCGAAAAGGCGATGGTCGAGTTCCTCAACCTGATCGCCGCCGAGCCTGACATCGCCCGCGTGCCTGTGATGATCGACTCGTCGAAGTTCTCGATCATCGAATCCGGCCTGAAGCGCGTCCAGGGCAAGCCGATCGTCAACTCGATCTCGCTGAAGGAAGGCGAGGAGAACTTCCTCGCCCAGGCGCGGCTGCTGCACAATTACGGTGCCGCCGTCGTCGTCATGGCCTTCGATGAGACGGGGCAAGCGGACAGCTACGAGCGCAAGGTGGATATCTGCACGCGCGCCTACAAGCTGCTGACCGAAAAGATCGGCTACCCGCCTGAGGACATCATTTTCGATCCGAACATCTTCGCGGTCGCCACCGGCATCGAAGAGCACAACAACTACGGCGTCGATTTCATCGAGGCGACGCGGACGATCCGCGAGCGCATGCCGCTGGTGCATATTTCGGGCGGCGTCTCCAACCTGTCCTTCTCGTTCCGCGGCAACGAGCCGGTGCGCGAGGCGATGCATGCCGTGTTCCTCTACCACGCCATCCAGGCAGGCATGGACATGGGCATCGTCAATGCCGGCCAGCTTGCCGTCTACGACAATATCGATCCCGAGCTGCGCCAGGCTTGCGAGGACGTGGTGCTGAACCGCCGCCCCGACGGCACCGAGCGGCTGCTCGAAGTGGCCGAGCGTTTCCGTGGCGCCGGTGCCAGGGAAGGCCGGGTCCAGGATCTTTCCTGGCGCGAATGGAGCGTCGAGAAGCGTCTCGAACACGCGCTGGTCAACGGCATCACCGAATATATCGAGGCCGATACCGAGGAGGCGCGCCTGCAGGCCGCCCGGCCGCTGCACGTCATCGAAGGGCCGCTGATGGCCGGCATGAATGTCGTCGGCGACCTGTTCGGCTCGGGCAAGATGTTCCTGCCGCAGGTGGTCAAGTCGGCGCGCGTGATGAAGCAGGCGGTCGCCGTGCTGCTGCCCTACATGGAAGAGGAAAAGCGCCTCAACGGCGGCGATGAACGCCGGTCGGCCGGCAAGATCCTGATGGCGACGGTCAAGGGCGACGTACACGATATCGGTAAGAACATCGTCGGCGTCGTGCTTGCCTGCAACAATTACGAGATCGTCGACCTCGGCGTCATGGTGCCGGCGACGAAGATCCTTGAAACGGCGATTGCCGAGAAGGTCGACGTCATCGGCCTTTCCGGCCTGATCACGCCGTCGCTCGACGAGATGGTGCATGTTGCCGCCGAGATGGAGCGGCAGGGTTTCGAGATCCCGCTGTTGATCGGCGGGGCGACGACCAGCCGCGTGCATACGGCCGTGAAGATCCATCCGGGCTACAACAAGGGGCAGACGGTCTACGTCACCGATGCGAGCCGCGCCGTCGGCGTTGTTTCGGCGCTGCTGTCGCCGGAGACCCGCCAGAGCTATGTCGACGATATAAGAGCCGAATATGCCAAGGTGGCGGCCGCCCATGCGCGCAGCGAGGCCGAGAAGGTGCGCCTGCCATTGCCCCGGGCTCGCGAGAATGCCCACAAGATCGACTGGTCTGCCTACCAGCCGGTGAAGCCGCAATTCTTCGGCACGCGGGTGTTCGAGGATTACGATCTGGCCGAGCTTGCCAAATACATCGACTGGACGCCGTTCTTCCAGACCTGGGAGCTGCGCGGCCGTTACCCCGCCATTCTGGAAGACGAGAAGCAGGGCGAGGCGGCGCGCGCGCTCTGGGCCGATGCGCAGGCCATGCTCAAGAAGATCATCGACGAGAAGTGGTTCCGCCCGCGCGCCGTCATCGGCTTCTGGCCGGCCGGCGCCGTCGGCGACGATATCCGGCTGTTCACGGACGAGAGCCGGAAACAGGAGCTTGAGACCTTCTATACGCTGCGGCAGCAGCTTTCGAAGCGGGACGGGCGGCCGAACGTGGCGCTCTCCGACTTCGTCGCGCCTGTCACAAGCGGTGTTCAGGATTATGTCGGCGGCTTCGTGGTGACGGCGGGTATCGAGGAGATCGCCATTGCCGAACGTTTCGAACGGGCGAACGACGATTATTCTTCGATCCTCGTCAAGGCGCTGGCCGACCGCTTCGCCGAAGCTTTTGCCGAGCGCATGCATGAACAGGTACGACGCGAATACTGGGGCTATGCCAAGGACGAGACGCTCAGCAAGGAGGATCTCATCACCGAAGCCTATGCCGGCATCCGCCCGGCGCCCGGTTATCCCGCCCAGCCTGACCACACCGAAAAGGCAACGCTGTTCAAACTGCTCGACGCTGAAAAAGCGGCTGGCGTGAAGCTGACGGAGAGCTATGCGATGTGGCCGGGTTCCTCGGTCTCCGGCCTCTATATCGGCCATCCCGACTCCTATTATTTCGGCGTTGCCAAGGTGGAGCGCGATCAGGTGGAAGACTATGCGGCCCGCAAGGGCATGGAGGTTTCCGAAGTCGAGCGCTGGCTCGGACCGGTGCTGAACTACGTGCCGCGCAAGGTCGAAACCGAGATCGAGGATGCGGCGTAACCAGCCGTTTGGCGTCGTCCGCTGATAAAGTGATTCAAGAAACGATGGAGCCGGAAAGTGATTCACTTTCCGGCTCCATGCTTTTGAAAATCAAGAAGATTATTCCTTGGAGCCGATGCTGTCGGCTTTGCGGTTCAAGTCACCGCGATCGTCAGCTCCGCGACGAAATCATAGGCGTCGCCGCGATAGAGCGAGCGGGTGAATTCGACGGCGCGGCCTGAGCCGAGATAGGAAATACGCTCGATCGACAGGCCGGCCGCACCCACGGAGACGCCGAGAAGCTGGGCATCGGCTTCCTTCATGTTGGTCGCCGAGATGCGCTGCACGGCGCGCACAGGGCGAACCTGGAGGCGTTCGAGTTCGGCATAGAGTGAATTGGTGACGGCTGAGGGATCGGGCAGGAATTCGCCGGAGACGCTAGCGTTCTCGATCGCCAGCGGCTGGTCGTCGGCGATGCGCAGGCGGGAGAGGCGCGAAACCTTGACGTCGGTACCGAGGCCAAGGATCATCATCTCGTCGGGCGAGGGGGTGTGGATGCCCTTGTGCAGCCATTCGGAGCGGGAGGACATGCCGCGGCGCGCCATATCCTCGGTAAAGGAGGTGAGCTGCGACAGGCGTTGCTCGACCTTGGAGACCGGCTTGGCGACGAAGGTGCCCGAGCCGTGGCGGCGCACCAGCAGGCCGTCGGCGACAAGATCGTCGATCGCCTTTCGCACGGTGACGCGGCTGACGGCGGCGAATTCGGCGATGTCACGTTCCGGCGGCAGCGCATCGCCGTGGCCGAGCGTGCCGGTGCGCACAGCCTCTTCGAGCATGCGGCGCAGCTTGACGTAGAGCGGGCCGGTGCCGGCAGCCTGCAGGCGCTCCAGGGACAGGATGGTAGCGAGGTCGTCGCTCATGCCGCGCCTCTCTGCCGATCGTTCAGGAGCTTCACCGCAAGTTCCACCGCGCCGTGCAAGGCATCGTTCCTCGGTCTGGCGAGCAGCGGTCTGTAGCGTTCGGAAAGCCAGGGTTCATAAGCTTCAGCAAGACCTCCGAGCAGGCAGATCGACGGGCATTCAGGCCAGAGCAGCGCGTCGAGGCTTTCGCCGATCGCCGCTGCGGCATCCGTGACGATGCCGACCGCGACGGCATCGCCCTTGGCCGCATGTTGGAAGACGATCGGTGCGTAGCGGGCAAAGTCCTTCGGTCTTGCCGAATGCGCGAATTCGACGATACGCTCCGGATCATTGCCGTATTCGGCCATGACCGCTTCGGTGATCGGCGATGCCGGGCGCACTCCGTCATGGGGGAGCAGCGATCGTTCCAGGAGGTCGCGGCCGAGGCGGGCGCCGCTTGCCTGGTCGCCGACGACGAAACCCCAGCCGCCGATGCCATTCAGTCGGCCATCCCTACGGGCGTTATAGACCGAGCCGGTGCCGAAGGCGCCGACGATGCCGTCGGCATCGCCGAGCGCGCCCTGCAGCGCGATCAGTGCATCGGTGACGACGCGGCCTTCGGCAAAGGGCAGGGCCTTTTCGATTCGCCTGCCGTAATCCCCGACATTGGCGCCTGCGACGCCGACGACGGCTGCGACGGAGGAAATGGTTTCTGCAGCAAGCCCGGCATCGCGCAGCGCCTGCCGGGCGGATTCAACGATATTGAGAAGAGAGTTTTCGAGATCCGACAGAATGTTGGCAGGGCCTGCCTTGCCGCGGCCGATGATATTGCCGTTTCTGTCCGCGACCGCGGCTCGGCAGCTTGTTCCGCCGCCGTCTATGCCGATTGCAAGCTCCGTCATCGGGCCTCCGAATATGCCGTTCCCCATGTTTTTTAATACAATACCAAAAAAATACCATTTACCAAGTGGGAATGAAGGAGAAAATCAATCTTTTTATCTTATTGATTTTGCTAGATAAAATTTTTTAATGAATTTTTGGCAGCGAAAAAGTTAAATTCGGCTGGACAATTGGTATTTTTTTGGCCTTAATTCGATCAAAGGGAACAGCGTTTCGAAGCCCACAAAAACCGGCAGTAAAGCCAAGCCGGAACCGCTTCGAGGATGATTGCAAGGACACCTGCCGGCCCGTGTGGCCAGTGGTTGAGTTCAGGCATCCATCGGCTTTCCCTCGTCATTTCGCCACGCCCGGTGCAGGTCACCGGGAAGGCGCGCACTTCCGGCCGCAGGCGATCCGCCTTTGCGTCCACGAGCTTTCGGGGCCGGCAGTCGCTGGCGGTCCTCCAAGGGGCATTGGGGTGTTTCCTCAGACACGCCAATTGCTTGTTTCAGATCGAAAAACGGCGCCTTCGGCGCCTGACAACAGGAGAGGGAAATGAAAAACACTGCTCTGAAAAGCTTGCTGCTTGCCTCTAGCCTGCTGACGCCGGCAGGTCTCGTCCATGCCGCCGACGTCACGCTGACGCTCGAAAGCTGGCGTAACGACGACCTGCAGATCTGGCAGGAAAAGATCATTCCGGCGTTCGAAGCCAAGAACCCGGGCATCAAGATCGTCTTCTCGCCGACCGCGCCGACCGAATACAATGCTTCGCTGAACGCCAAGCTCGATGCCGGTTCCGCAGGCGACATCATCACCTGCCGTCCGTTCACCTCGCTCGAGCTCTTCAACAAGAAACAGCTCGTCGACATTACCAGCCTGCCGGGCATGGAGAACTTCTCTCCGGTCGCCAAGGCCGCCTGGGCGACCGACGATGGCAAGTCGACCTTCTGCGTGCCGATGGCATCGGTCATCCACGGTTTCATCTACAACAAGGACGCCTTCGATAAGCTCGGCATCTCCGTGCCGAAGACGCAGGACGAGTTCTACGCAGCGCTCGACAAGATCAAGGCCGACGGCACCTACATCCCGCTCGCCATGGGCACCAAGGATCTCTGGGAGGCCGCCACCATGGGCTACCAGAATATCGGCCCGAACTACTGGAAGGGTGAGGAAGGCCGTAAGGCCTTGATCGAAGGCAAGCAGAAGCTGACCGACGCCGAATGGGTCAAGCCCTATGAAGAGCTTGCCAAGTGGAAGCCCTATCTCGGCGACGGTTTCGAAGCCCAGACCTATTCGGACAGCCAGAACCTCTTCACGCTCGGCCGTGCCGCCATCTACCCGGCCGGTTCGTGGGAAATCTCGCTGTTCAACAGCCAGGCGCAGTTCAAGATGGGCGCCTTCCCGCCGCCGGTTCCGAAGGCCGGTGACACCGGCTACATCTCCGACCATCCGGACATCGGCGTCGCCTTGAACGCGAAGAGCACACATGCCGAGGAAGCCAAGAAGTTCCTCAGTTGGGTTGCTTCGCCTGAGTTCGCCGACATCTATGCGAACTCGCTGCCGGGCTTCTTCAGCCTGAACTCCACCCCGGTCAAGATGTCCGATCCGCTCGCTCAGGAGTTCGTCTCCTGGCGCGGCCCGTACAAGTCGACCATGCGCTCGACCTATCAGATCCTGTCGCGCGGCACGCCGAACCTCGAAAACGAGACCTGGGTCGAATCGGCCAATGTGATCAACGGCACGGATACGCCTGCGGTTGCTGCCGAAAAGCTCCAGAAGGGCCTCGACAGCTGGTACAAGCCGGCCAAGTGATGTGATCAGGGGCGGCGTTTGCCGCCCCTCGTCCGGCCTGCTGGCCACCTTCTCCCGCTTGCGGGGAGAAGGAGACTCGCAGCGACCTCCCAGCCCGACATGGCATTTCAGCAGGGCACGTTCCTTCTCCCCGCAGCCGGAGAGAAGGGCAGGGTGAGGCGCAATGTTTTCCATCTGTGCTGCGCCTTGCGGCCAGTCGACAAGAACAGGCAAAAGCCATGAGCGAAACCGACAACGCGGTCGATATCGTCCCGATCAGGCGCCCGGTGCGCTGGCACATCTTCGTCTTCATGCTGCCGGCCCTGATCGTCTATTCCGCCGTCATGGTGCTGCCGCTCATCGAAACGCTCCGGTTGTCGCTCTACAATACGGTCGACGGGCAGCCGGCCTTCGTCGGACTGGCGAATTTCAAGGTGCTGTTCGGCGATGCGCGCTGGGCGCGCGATTTCTGGAATGCCCTTGTCAATAACCTGATCTTCTTTGCCATCCACATGTGCGTGCAGAACCCGATAGGCGTGGCGCTTGCCGCCCTGCTTTCGGTGCCGAAGCTGCGCGGCGTTGCCTTCTACCGCACGGCGATGTTTCTGCCGACGCTCTTATCCTTCGTCATCGTTGGCTTCATCTGGAAGCTCATCCTCTCGCCGATCTGGGGTGTGGCGCCCTGGATGCTCGATCTCATCGGCTTGAAATTCCTGTTCGCGCCCTGGCTCGGTAAGTCCGGTTCGGCGCTGATCGCGGTGTCGCTGATCTCGAACTGGCAATATATCGGCATTCCGATGATGCTGATCTATGCCGCACTGCTCAGCATCCCCGAAGAGGTGATCGAGGCGGCCGAATGCGACGGCATCACCGGCTGGGCCCAATTCTGGAAAATCAAGCTGCCGCTCATCCTGCCGGCGATCGGCATTATCTCGATCCTGACTTTCGTCGGCAATTTCAACGCCTTCGACCTGATCTATACCGTGCAGGGGGCGCTTGCCGGGCCAGACATGTCGACCGACATTCTCGGCACGCTGCTCTACCGCACCTTCTTCGGTTTCCAGCTTCAGCTCGGCGACCGCTCGATGGGCGCGACCATCGCCACGGTGATGTTCCTCATCATTCTCGCTGGCGTCTCGCTTTATCTGTTCGTCATCCAGCGGCGCATGCGTCGCTACCAGTTCTGAGGAGCGCGCATGTCCAAGGCACGCACATCTCCCATCCGCACCGGCCTCGTGCATCTGGCGCTGAGCGCCTATACGCTGGTCGCGCTGTTTCCGGTGTTTCTGACCATCGTCAACTCGTTCAAGGATCGTGCCTCGATCTTCCGCGAGCCGCTGATGATCCCGACGCCGTCGACCTTCAGCCTCGTCGGCTATCAGACGGTGCTCGGGCAGGGCGATTTCGCCACCTATTTCCAGAACAGCTTCATCGTCACGATCGTCTCGATCCTGCTGGTGCTGCTCTTCGGCGCCATGGCGGCCTTCGCGCTCTCGGAGTATCGCTTCCGCGGCAATATGCTGCTTGGTCTCTACATGGCGATCGGCATCATGATCCCGATCCGTCTCGGCACGGTGGCGATCCTGCAGGGCATGGTCGCGGCCGGCCTCGTCAATACGCTGACGGCGCTGGTCCTCGTCTATACCGCGCAGGGCATACCGCTGGCGATCTTCATCCTGTCGGAATTCATGCGCACGGTTTCGGACGATCTGAAGAATGCCGGGCGCATCGACGGGCTTTCCGAATATGCGATCTTCTTCCGTCTGGTGCTGCCGCTGGTGCGCCCGGCGATGGCGACGGTCGCGGTGTTCACGATGATCCCGATCTGGAACGACCTCTGGTTCCCGCTGATTCTCGCGCCCTCCGAGGCCACCAAGACGGTCACACTCGGCTCGCAGATCTTTATCGGCCAGTTCGTCACCAACTGGAACGCGGTGCTGGCGGCGCTGTCACTGGCGATCCTGCCTATCCTCGTCCTCTACGTCATCTTCTCGCGGCAGCTGATCCGCGGCATCACGTCAGGAGCCGTCAAGTGACAGTAAAACCGATCCGTGTCCTCGTTGCCGGCCTCGGCAATATGGGTCGCAGCCACGCGCTCGCCTATCACAACAATCCCGGCTTCGAGATCGTCGGTCTCGTCAACCGCTCGACGCCGCAATTGGAGCCTGAGTTGCAGGGCTATACGATCCATCCCGACTTCACGGCGGCGCTGGCCGAGCTGAAGCCGGACCTCTGCTCCATCAACACCTACTCCGACAGTCATGCCGATTATGCCGTCGCCGCCTTCGAGGCCGGCTGCGACGTCTTCGTGGAAAAGCCGCTTGCAACCACCGTCGCCGATGCCGAGTGCGTCGTCGCGGCAGCTAAGAAGGCGGGGCGCAAGCTGGTGATCGGTTATATCCTTCGCCATCATCCTTCCTGGATGAAGCTGATCGAAGAGGCGCGCAAGCTCGGTCCACCTTACGTCTTCCGCATGAACCTCAACCAGCAGTCCAGCGGCCCGACGTGGGCGACGCACAAGTCGCTGATGCGCACCACCTCGCCGATCGTCGACTGCGGCGTGCATTATGTCGACGTCATGTGCCAGATCACCGACGCCAAGGCTGTCGAGGTGCGCGGCATGGGGCTGCGTATGTCGGAAGAGATCGCCGCCGACATGTATAATTACGGTCACCTGCAGGTGCTGTTCGAGGATGGTTCGGTCGGCTGGTACGAGGCCGGCTGGGGCCCGATGATCTCGGAGACCGCCTTCTTCGTGAAGGATGTGATGTCGCCGAAAGGCGCGGTGTCGATCGTCATGGATCCGAACGCCAAGTCCGACGATATCGACACACACACCAAGACCTCGGTGATCCGGCTGCACACTGCCGAGACCGGGCCTGACGGCAAGTTCATCCGACCCGACCAGGACATGACGATGGAAGGCGAACCCGGCCATCAGGCGCTCTGCGACCTGGAACAGGCCTTCATGCTGAGGGCGATCCGCGAGGATCTGGACCTCGACCGCCATATGGCGGATGCGGTGGCGTCGCTGCGCATCTGCCTTGCCGCCGACGAGAGCGTGCGTACCGGCCAGCCGGTCAGATTGTAAGGGAAAAACAGTGGGATCGCTTCAACTCAAATCCATCCGCARGACCTATGGCACGCATGAGGTGCTGAAAGGCATCGACCTTGAGGTCAAGGACGGCGAATTCGTCATCTTCGTCGGGCCGTCGGGCTGTGGGAAATCGACGCTGCTGCGCAGCATTGCAGGCCTCGAAGACGTCACGTCAGGCGCCGTCGTCATCAATGGTCGCGATGAGACGCTGACGCCGCCGGCCAAGCGCGGCATCGCCATGGTGTTCCAGTCTTACGCGCTCTATCCGCATCTGACGGTCAAGGACAATATGGGGCTTGGTCTCAAGCAGGCCGGCACCGCCAAGGACGAGATCGACAAGCGTGTCGGCAAGGCATCCGGCATGCTTTCGCTGGAACCCTATCTGGCGCGGCGGCCGGCCGAGCTCTCCGGCGGCCAACGCCAGCGCGTCGCCATCGGCCGTGCCATCGTACGCGAACCCGAACTCTTCCTGTTTGACGAACCGCTGTCGAACCTCGATGCGGCGCTGCGCGTCCAGACCCGTCTCGAAATCGCCCGGCTGCACCGCAGTCTGAAGGCGACGATGATCTATGTCACCCACGATCAGGTCGAGGCGATGACGCTTGCCGACAAGATCGTGGTGCTGAATGCCGGGGCGATCGAGCAGATCGGTTCGCCGATGGAACTCTATAAACGACCGGCCAATGTTTTCGTCGCCGGCTTCATCGGCTCGCCGCAGATGAATTTCATCGCGGCCGAGAAGGTTGGCGATCACAGCGCCAAGACGATCGGCGTGCGTCCCGAACACCTGACGTTGTCGCGCGAACAGGGGACTTGGGCTGCGAAGGTCGTGCATGTCGAGCATCTCGGCGCCGACACGATCATCTATCTCGAATCTGATCAATGCGGCCTGTTGACGGCGCGTCTTTTCGGCGAGCACCAGTATGAGCCGGACGAGATCGTCTATGCGACCCCGGACCAGGCGCATGTGCATCGCTTCGATGTAGACGACCAGGCGATCCGCTAAGCGCATGACAGAACGAAAAAGCCCCGCCAGCCAGCCTGGCGGGGCTTTTTCGTTTCCCTTCGTGTGCGGTTCGCTCAGCCGAGCACGGGCCGCATGAAGCTGCGTTCATAGCTGACGATACTGCGGTTGCGTTTGTCGAGTTCGAAAGCGGCCTGACATTCCGGATCGCTCGCCATGCGTGTGCGATAGTCCTCGTAGGCGGCAAGGCTCGGGAAGGAAAACAAGGCAACGGCAATGTTGTTGGCGCCTTCGGACGGCAGGAAATAACCGTGATGGGTGCCGCCCATTCTGTTGACGATCGGAATCCAGAGCCGGGCATATTCCTCGAATTCGGCAAGCTTGTACGGATCGATCACATAACGCAGGTGGCAGGTAATCATTGACATATCCCATCGCGTAAATGCCGGGCGGAGGGCTGCCCGGCTCATTTGGTCTATTCAACTTGTGGCACCGGGCTGGGAGAGTTCAAGTGCTTTACGGTGATGGCTGCATCACGTTTGCTGACAGGTCGGCCGGCCTGAAATGAAAAAAGCGCCGCGTCGGCGGCGCCTTCCAGGCGAGGTCGCGCTACGCTGGTTAGTCGCGGATGATGAGCAGGTCGGCTGCCATGAAGCGCAGCGTTACCGTTTCGCCGGCCTGCGGCGGGGTGGTGCCCGGGCTGTTGAACATATCGAAGGAGATGACGTTGCCGCCAACATTCATGCGGGTGCGGATGACCGACCCCAGAAAATGGGCCGAAACGACCTGACCGGTCAGCGCCGTGTCGCTCTTGACGCTGTCGGAGAGCGAGCCGGCTTCCGGACGCAGGGCTAGCGAAATGGTTTCGCCGGCCTTGTGGGCGGCGACGGACTGCTTCAGCGTTATGCCCTGATCGCCGATCTGGATGCGGTTGGTATCGGGATCGACGACCTTGGCCTCGATGAGGTTCAGCGTGCCGACGAAGGAGGCTACGAAGCGCGTCGCCGGTGTGTTGTAGATCTCGAAGGGCGAACCGATCTGGTCGGCCTTACCGGCATTCATGACGACAATGCGGTCGGAGATCGACAGGGCTTCTTCCTGATCATGGGTGACGAAGACCGTGGTGATGCCGAGCTGCTGCTGGATCTGGCGGATTTCCTCGCGCAGCGACACGCGGATCTTGGCGTCGAGTGCGGAGAGCGGCTCGTCGAGCAGCAGCACCTGCGGCTTGACGGCAAGCGCACGGGCAAGGGCGACACGCTGCTGCTGGCCGCCCGACAGTTGATAGGGGAAGCGGTCGGCCAGGTGATCGAGCTTGATCAGGCCGAGCATTTCCTTGACGCGGGCGTCGACCTCAGGCTTCGGCGCGCCTGCCACCTTGAGGCCGAAGGCGACGTTGTCGTGCACCGTCATGTTGGGGAACAGCGCGTAGGCCTGGAACACCATGCCGATATTGCGCTGGTTCGGCTTCAGCGAGCTTTGATCCTTGCCGTTGATGGTCAGCGTGCCGCCAGTCGGCGTTTCAAAGCCGGCGATCATGCGCAGGACGGTCGTCTTGCCGCAGCCCGACGGTCCGAGGAAGGAGATGAACTCACCCTTCTCGATCGTCATGTTGAAGTTCTTGACGACCTGAACCGGGCCGAAGGATTTCTGAATGTTGTTCAGCGTGAGAAAAGACATGAGCCAGATACCTTAAGCCTTTGCCGGGGCGGCTTTGCCGAAGCGGGAAACGAGGTTGAGCAGGCCCATGCTGAGCCAGGTGATCGAGAAGGCGATGACCGCAAGCGCCGAAGGCTCGTAGGCCTTGTTGGCGCCGACGAGCTGCAGGTAGGGACCGAAGGCCGGACGGTTCAAAAGTGCGGCAAAGGTGAATTCGCCCATGACGATCGCCAGCGTGATGAAAGCGCCTGAGAGCACGCCGCTCATGACATTCGGGAAAATGCACTTGAACATGATGGTCGTCCATCGGGCGCCGAGGCTTTCGGCCGCTTCCGTCAGCGTGCGGACGTCGATCGCGCGCATGGCGGTATCGACGGCGCGGTACATATAGGGCAGGGACAGCGTGATATAGGAGAAGACCAGCAGGGCGTTGGTGCCGGTCGTCGAACCCGTCAACGGTAGGTAAGAGGACGAATTATACATTCTGAGGTAACCGAAGACGATGACGATCGCCGGAATGACAAGCGGCAGCAGCGTGATGAATTCGACGACCGGACGCATCTGCGGCAGGCGCAGGCGCACCCAATAGGCCGTCGGCACGACGAGCAGCATGCCGAAGACGATGGTCAGAAGCGCCATCAACATGGAATAGCCGAAGGTCTCGCGGAACTGAATGTCGGAGAATACCGACTCATAAGCATCGAGGCTGTATTCGCCGCGGCGCATGCGCAACGAAAACTCGATTGTGCCGATCAACGGAATGACGAAATAGGATGCACCCAGAATGACAGCGATCCAGGCTCCGAGACGTTGAGCTTTCATTTCTGCCACCGTTCGGCGCGCATGCGCAGCATGAGGTAAAGGACGTTGGAGACGCCGGTGATAACGATCATGCCGAGCGCGATGGCGTAACCGAGATTGGCATTGTGCAGAACGTCGCCGCGGATCTGCGCGTAGAGCAGGATCGGCACGATGTTCAGCGAGCTGCCGGTCAGCGCGAAAGCGGTGGCGATGGCGCCGAAAGCATTGGCGAAGAGCAACAGCGTCGTGCCGAGCAGGCTCGGCCAAAGGATCGGCAGCGCGACCATCGTCCAGTACTGGCGGTTGGTGGCGCCGAGGATCTGCGAGGCTTCACGCCATTCCTTCTTCATGCCGTCGAGGGCCGGCGTCAGGATCAGCACCATCAGCGGTATCTGGAAATACATGTAGGTGATGGTGAGGCCTAAGAAGGACAGCAGATTGAAGCCGGTGCCGTAGAGATTGAAGCCGAACCATTCGCGCAGGAAAATCGTCACAAGCCCGGTGCGGCCGAGCGTTGCGAGAAAGGCGAAGGCAAGGGGCACGCCGGCGAAATTCGAGGCGACACCGGAGAAGGTCAAGAGCGTCGAACGGACGGAGGCGGGCAGGCCACCGAGCACGACGGCCCAGGCGAGGAAGAAGCCGATCAGCGCACCGCCTAGAGCCGACGCCACCGAGACACGGATACTGATCGAGTAGGCGCTCATGATGGATGGGGTAAAGAGATCACCGATATTCTTCAGCGTGAAATCGCCCTCGGGCGTCAGGAATGCGCCCGCCACAAGATAAAGCGTGGGGATGATCAGGAACAGCAGGGAGAAAATGATGAAGGGTGCAATGCCCAGCCAGTCGATCACGCGATCTCTGTTGATCAAGGGGGCACTGCGCACCATAGGCGTTGAAACGGTGCTCATGGAAAAGCTCATCCTGGGGCGTCGGAGTGAGAAAACCTCCCCGCCTTGCGGCGGGGAGGCAGGATTAGAGGCTACTTGACGGCGGCGCCGACGACGGAATCCCAGTTCTTGGTGATGGCTTCCTTGCCAGCGGACTGTTCTTCGAGCGTCGGGAAAACGGCCTTTTCATAGGCTGCAGCCGGCGGCAGCTTGTCGAGCAGTTCCTTCGGGATCTTGTTGTTCTTGGCAAGATCGTTGAAGCGGATCGGGTGGCAATAGCCCTTCAGCCAGCCGAGCTGACCTTCGTCGGAATAAAGGTATTCCATCCAGAGCTTGGCAGCGTTCGGGTGCGGAGCGAAGGCGGAGATAGCCTGGACGTAGACACCGGCAACGACGCCCGACTTCGGAACGACGACCTCGAACGGAGGATTGCCCTTGAGGCTTTCTCCCCAGGAGAGGGCGTTGTAATCCCAGGCAACGATGATCGGCGTCGAGCCCTGCGCGAACGGAGCCGCCTTGCCAACGACCGGCACGAAATTGCCGTTCTTGTTCAATTCGGCGAAGAATTTCAGACCTTCTTCGCCGGCCTTGGCAGCGTCACCGCCGGATGCGGAAAGACCGGCGGCATAGACGCCCTGGACGGCCTGGTTGGCGGTGCGCGGGTCGCCTGCGAGGGCAACGCTGTTTGCGTAGTCGCTCTTTTTCAGGTCGGCCCAATCGGCGGGCGATTCCTTGACGAGATCCTTATTCACGAGGAACGAGAGAACGCCGTAGTAGTCGCCGTACCAGTAGCCTTCGGCATCCTTGGCGGTATCCGGGATGGAGTCCCAGGTGGAGACCTTGTAAGGCTGGATCAGGCCGTCTTTCTTTGCAGACGGGCCGAAAGAGAGGCCGACGTCGATGACGTCAGGAGCCTGCGGGCCGGTGTTGCCCTTATTGGCCTTGATGGCTTCGACTTCGTCGCCCGAACCCGCATCCGGGTTGAGCTCGTTGACCTCGAGGCCATACTTGGCCTTAAAGCCGGCAATGACTTCGCCGTAGCCGCACCAGTCGTGCGGAAGAGCGATCGTCGTCAGCGTGCCTTCCTTCTTGGCGGCGGCGATAAGTTCAGCGCTCGGCTCGGCAGCGGCAATCGCGGTCGAAGCCACGATCATCGCAGTAGAAAGCGACAGTAGTCGAGAAATGTTAGAGATCACTGTTGTTCTCCTTCGGGTTTTCAGTGTCTGGCGATGCTGTTAATGAGCTTACATGAAGCTTGTATGACGATTGGATGACGTTCATTTCACCCTAAATAGCAGGCGGTTGCGGCAATGTTTCGTTTGCGACAGCGCGCCGTGGTTCCGTGAAAATCCGTCATTGTTTTTCTTCTGTTTTAATCTTGTCCTCCTAGCCGGGTTTACGGAAAAGCCTGGTCTGCTCGAACAGGCCTTCCAGTGTCTTCATGCGCTCCTTCGTCTCGTCCCAGGTCGAATTCTGAACGGCCTCGATCAGCGCTTCGACGATGAAAAGGGTGACGACGGAGGAATCCCAGGCCGACGGCGCCTCGATCCGGACGCGAAAAGCATGCCTGGCGAGCTTGGCGGCGGGCGAGGCCCACTGGTCGGTGAAGACGACGATTTCGGCGCCACGCTTGCGGGCGGCGGTGGCGAGGCTCACCATCTCCTGCTCGTAGCGGCGGATGTCGAAGATGATCAGGATGTCGCCGGCATTCATGTTGAGGACATATTGCGGCCAGCTGCTGGAATTCGACGATAGCAGTGTCGTTGCCGGCCGGATGACCTGCATATGGGTGAAGAAATATTCGGCAAGCGCGCCAGTGATGCGACCGCCGACGAAATAAAGGCCGCGCTTACGGTCGGAGAGCAACGCGGCGACGCTGTCGAAAGTCGCGGTGTCGAGATCGGTCAGCGTCTGGCGCAGATTGCCCATGATCGCATCGGCGAAACGGTTGAGAATATGGGTGCCTGGGGCGTTCTGCGCCCAGCGGTCATGTTTGGCGATGGGGTTCGAGATCGTCGCCTCGACTTCCTGATGCAGATGCGCCTGAAAGTCCGGATAGCCCTTGAAGCCGAGCTTCTGCACCATGCGCACGACGGTCGGCGTCGAGACGCCGGCGTTCTCGGCGATCGTGGTGATGCTACCGAGCCCGGAGACCGGATAATTGTCGAGCAGGCTCTCGGCCAGCTGCTTCTCGGCACGCGTCAACACCCCCAAATGCGAGTGTATGACGTCCGAAACCGTCTTCGACGCAACTGTCACGTACTTATGCTCCCCGGGATGGTCTGGCGCCACTTTCCCACTCAAAGTTAACAACGCTGTCATAATCCATGTCAACCACTGTCATGAAAAGAAATTTTCAGTGGATGCTTGACACAGGTTGAAACCTGAAGAATTCTTTTCTTCATAAGGAATTTGTTAAGGGATAAGGAGTGGCGCCTTTGGTGCTAGCCCGACCGAAAATCCTCAGCGAAGCGGACGGTGACTGCGTCGGGATCGAGCGCATCCACGGCCGGAGTCCGGTGCTTCTCATCTGCGAGCACGCTTCGAATGCGCTTCCAGCCCTTTTCGGCGATCTCGGCCTGCCCAGCGAGGCGCTCACCAGCCACATTGCCTGGGACCCGGGCGCGCTTGCGGTCGCCCGCAGCATATCGGAAGCGCTCGACGCGACGCTTGTTTGCCAGCGGTTCTCGCGGCTTATCTATGACTGCAACCGGCCGCCCAGTTCACCCGGCGCCATGCCGGAAACCAGCGAGATCTACGCCGTCCCCGGCAACAAGGATTTGAGCCCTGAAGAACGGCTTGCGCGCACCGACGCGCTCTACGTTCCTTTCCATGACGCCATTCGCGGACTGATCCGCGATCGCCGGGCGAGGGGACAAGACAGCGTCATCGTGACGATGCACAGCTTCACGCCGGTCTATCACGGCCGCGAACGTGCCGTCGAACTCGGCATATTGCACGATGAGGACAGCCGGCTTGCCGACCGTATGCTGGAGGTCGCGGCCGAAGCGCCGCTTTACAGGACGGAACGCAACCAGCCTTACGGGCCTGAGGACGGCGTGACCCACACGCTGATCCTGCACGGGCTTTCGAACGGCTTGCGCAATGTGATGATCGAGGTCCGTAACGACCTCATCGCAGACGATATCGGCCAAGGGGTCATGGCCGACTATCTGAAAGGGCTGCTCCAGCAAAGCCTGGACGCCTGACATAAAAAGAAGACCCGAGGGAGCAGTTTAACTGCGGACGTCCGCACGGCGAAAATGCCGCGGACAATTGGCACTGAACCGGCCGCAATCCCGCGGCCGATCGTGAACAGGGGGAAGTCATGTCGGATTATTCCGAACTGGACAAGAAGCAGGATGTGCACATCCTGCATTCCATGGGTTATGCCCAGGAACTCGAACGACGCATGAGCTCGTTCTCGAACTTCGCCGTATCATTCTCCATTATCTGCATCCTCTCCGGCGGCATCAATTCGCTGGCGCAGGCAACCTCGGGCGCCGGCGGAGCCGCGATCGGCATCGGCTGGCCACTCGGCTGCTTCATCTCGCTCGTCTTCGCCGTCGCCATGGCGCAGATCAGCTCCGCTTATCCGACGGCCGGCGGCCTCTATCACTGGGGCTCCATCCTCGGTAACCGTTTCACCGGCTGGCTGACCGCCTGGTTCAACCTGCTCGGTCTCGTCACTGTGCTCGGCGCCATCAACGTCGGCACCTACTATTTCTTCATGGGTTCGTTCGGCACCAGCTATTTCGGGCTGACGGATACGACGATGGTGCGCATCGCCTTCCTCGTTGTCATCACCGGCGCGCAGGCGCTCGTCAACCACATGGGCATCGGACTGACCGCGAAGCTGACGGACTTTTCGGGTTATCTGATCTTTGCAACAGCAATCGCGCTGGCGGCCGTCTGCCTGATCGCAGCGCCCTCCTACGAGATCGGTCGCCTCTTTACCTTCGCCAACTATTCCGGCGAAGTCGGCGGCAATGTCTGGCCCTCCACTTCCGGTGCTTGGGTCTTCCTTCTCGGCCTGCTTCTGCCGATCTACACCATCACCGGCTATGACGCCTCGGCGCATACGTCGGAAGAGACAGTCAAGGCTGCCGAATCGGTCCCGCGCGGCATGGTCGCGTCGGTTCTCTGGTCGGCGCTTTTCGGATACATCATGCTCTGCGCCTTCGTTCTGATGCTGCCGAATATGGATGATGCGGCAAAGCAGGGCTGGAACGTGTTCTTCTGGGCGATGGACAGCCAGGTGAACCCGATCGTCAAGGATATTCTCTATCTTGCCATCTTGGTCAGCCAGTGGCTGTGCGGGCTTGCGACCGTCACCTCGGTCTCGCGCATGATCTTTGCCTTCTCGCGTGACGGCGGTCTGCCGGCATCGAAGGCACTGTCGAAGGTCAGTCCGCAGTATCGCACGCCGGTGGCTGCGATCTGGACCGGCTCGATCCTGTCGGTTCTGTTCGTCTGGGGTTCCTCGCTCGTTTCGATCGGCGATACGCCGGTCTATACGATCGTCGTCTCGTGCACGGTCATCTTCCTGTTCTTCTCCTTCGCGATCCCGATCACGCTCGGCCTGTTCGCCTGGGGCACGTCGAAGTGGGACAAGATGGGGCCATGGAACCTCGGCGAAGGCGTCTTCAAGCTCTTCGCGGTGCTGACTGTGATCGCGATGATCCTGATCTTCATCCTCGGCATCCAGCCGCCGAATGAATGGGCGCTCTACATCACCGTTGGTTTCCTGGTGCTGACCGCGATCGTCTGGTTCGGCTTCGAAAGCCGTCGCTTCAAGGGGCCGCCGATCGGCGCCGAAGTGGCAAAGCGTCAGGCCGAGATCGCGGCCGCCGAAGCAGCCGTCGGCGAAAGCGGCGAAAACTAAGCATCAAGGCTTCCCTCTCAAATGGCGGGGCCGCATCCTGCGGCCCCATCACGGTTCAACGAAAAGGCATCGGGCCGAAAAGTCCGGCCGAGCGCATGCGATTTCGTTGCCCCGATTTTGTCAATCCAATTCARGCGGATCAATCATGAGCAGCAGCTACACAATCGACGACCTCAGGAAAGATGTTGCCGAAGGGCGCATCGACACGGTTCTGGCCTGCCAGGTGGATATGCAGGGCCGGCTGATGGGCAAGCGTTTCCAGGCGGAATATTTCGTCGAGAGCGCCTGGAAGGAAACGCACAGCTGTAACTACCTGATCGCCACCGACATGGAGATGGAGACCGTCTCCGGCTACAAGGCGACGAGCTGGGAGAAGGGCTACGGCGACTACACGATGAAGCCGGATCTTGCGACGCTGCGTCGAATTCCCTGGCTGGAAGGCACCGCGCTGGTGCTCTGCGATGTGCTTGACCATCATACGCATGAGGAAGTCGCTCACTCGCCACGCGCGATCCTGAAGAAGCAGGTGAAGCGGCTCGAGGATATGGGCATGAAGGCCTACATGGCCTCCGAGCTCGAATTCTTCCTGTTCGACCAGAGCTATGAGGCGGCGCAGACTTCCGGCTACCGCAACCTCAAGCTCGCCAGCGCCTATAATGAGGACTACCACATCTTCCAGACCACCAAGGAGGAAGAGGTGATGCGGGCGATCCGCACCGGGTTGCAGGGCGCCGGCATCCCGGTCGAGAACTCCAAGGGCGAAGCTTCGGCCGGCCAGGAGGAGATCAACGTGCGCTACGCCGATGCGCTCGCCATGGCCGACCGCCACGCAATCATCAAGAACGGCTGCAAGGAGATCGCCTGGTCGAAGGGCAAGGCCATCACCTTCCTCGCCAAGTGGAATTACAATGCGGCCGGCAGTTCCTCGCATATCCACCAGTCGCTCTGGAGCCTGGAGGAAAAGCCGCTATTCTTCGACCATACCGGCAAATACGGCATGTCGCCGCTGATGCACAATTACATCGCCGGGCTTCTCGCCCATGCGAGCGAGATCACCTATTTCCTGGCGCCCTACATCAACTCCTACAAACGCTTCATGGCCGGCACGTTTGCGCCGACCAAGGCGATCTGGAGCAAGGACAACCGCACCGCCGGCTACCGGCTCTGCGGTGAGGAGACCAAGGGAATTCGTATCGAGTGCCGCGTCGGCGGCTCCGATCTCAATCCCTATCTCGCCTTCGCCGCGCTGCTTGCCGCCGGCATTGACGGGATCGAGAACAAGCTGGAACTCGAAGCCCCCTTCGTCGGCGACGCCTATGGCGGCAAGGGCGTTCGCGAAATCCCGCGCACGCTGCGTGCGGCCACGACCGAAATGACGGAATCGGCAATGCTGCGCAAAGCCTTCGGCGACGACGTGATCGACCATTACACCCGCGCCGCCGAATGGGAGCAGGAAGAATACGACCGCCGCATCACCGACTGGGAAGTGGCGCGCGGTTTCGAAAGAGCTTAATAGGCATTTGCGGGTTGCTTGCCCCTCACCCTAACCCTCCCCTCGTAAAACGGGGAGAGGGAACGTGCCAAACGCAGCGTCGATGTTGGGGAAAGCCGGTGCGGCATATCCCCTTCGCCCCGTTTACGGGGAGAAGGTGCCGGCAGGCGGATGAGGGGCTACGGCCTTCGCAAAGATTTTGAAGAATACGAGGACAGGATTCGATCATGGCAATGATCCAATGCATTTCACCGGTTGACGGGTCGRTCTATGCCGAGCGTGCCGCACTTTCTCTCGATGCCGCCAAGGACGTGGTGGCGCGCGCGCGCAAGGCGCAGAAGGCTTGGGCGAAACGGCCGCTCGAAGAGCGTGTGCAGCTGGTGCTGAAGGGTGCTGCGCGGCTGAACGAGATGTCCGACGTCGTCGTGCCGGAGCTTGCCTGGCAGATGGGTCGGCCGGTAAAATATGGCGGCGAATACAAGGGCTTCAACGAGCGCTCCAACTATGTCGCTTCGATCGCAGCGGATGCGCTGGCGCCTCTCGTCGTCGAGGAGAGCGAGCGTTTCGAGCGCCGCATCGAGCGCGAGGCGCATGGCGTCGTCTTTGTCGTCGCGCCGTGGAACTATCCCTATATGACGGCGATCAATACGATTGCGCCGGCACTGATGGCCGGCAATACCGTGGTGCTGAAACATGCCTCGCAGACGCTGCTGGTCGGTGAGCGGCTGGTGCAGGCCTTCACCGAGGCCGGCGTTCCCGAAGATGTGTTCCAGAACGTCTTTCTCGACCATGAAACGACATCGGCGCTGATTGCCGCCGGCAGCTTCAATTTCGTCAACTTCACCGGATCGGTCGAAGGCGGGCGGTCGATGGAGCGGGCCGCCGCCGGCACCTTCACCGGACTTGGCCTCGAACTCGGCGGCAAGGATCCGGGTTATGTCATGGAGGACGCGGATCTCGAGGCAGCCGTCGACACGCTGATGGACGGCGCGACCTACAATTCCGGCCAGTGCTGCTGCGGCATCGAGCGCATCTACGTGCATGAATCGCTCTATGACGCCTTCGTCGAGAAGTCGGTTGCCTGGGTGTCGAACTACAAGCTCGGCAATCCTCTCGATCCCGATACCTCGCTCGGGCCGATGGCGCACAAGCGCTTCGCCAAGGTGGTGCGCGAGCAGATCGCCGATGCGGTTTCCAAGGGCGCCAAAGCGCTTGTTGATCCCAAGCTTTTCCCCCAGGATGACGGCGGCGCCTATCTTGCACCGCAGGTTCTCGTCGACGTCGACCACTCCATGGCCTTCATGCGCGAAGAGACTTTCGGTCCGGCGGTCGGCATCATGAAGGTGAAGAGCGACGAGGAGGCACTCGTTTTGATGAACGACAGCCAGTACGGGCTGACGGCCTCGCTCTGGACCCAGGATGTCGAGCGGGCAGGGCGGCTCGGCCGCGAGATCGAAACCGGCACCGTTTTCATGAACCGCGCGGATTATCTCGACCCGGCACTTTGCTGGACCGGCGTCAAGGAGACCGGCCGCGGCGGCTCGCTGTCGATCATCGGCTTCCAGAATCTGACGCGTCCGAAATCCTTCCATCTGAAGAAAGTCACAGCATGAGCAGCAACATCACCGCAAACTGGAGCTACCCGACATCGGTCAAGCTCGGCCGGGGCCGCATCACTGAACTGGCCGTCGCCTGCAAGAGCCTCGGCATCAAGAAGCCGCTGCTCGTCACCGACCGCGGCCTTGCCTCGATGGCGATCACCAAGACTGCGCTCGATATCCTCGAGGATGCAGGTCTCGGCCGCGCGATCTTTGCCGATGTCGATCCGAACCCGAACGAGAAGAACCTCGAAGCCGGCGTCAGGGCCTTCAAGGACGGCGGCCATGACGGCGTCGTTGCTTTCGGTGGCGGCTCCGGCCTCGATCTCGGCAAGTGCGTCGCCTTCATGGCCGGCCAGACGCGGCCGGTCTGGGATTTTGAAGATATCGGCGACTGGTGGACGCGCGCGAGCCTGGAGGGCATCGCCCCGATCGTTGCCGTACCGACAACGGCAGGCACCGGTTCGGAAGTCGGGCGTGCCAGCGTCATCACCAATTCCGAGACGCATGTGAAGAAGATCATCTTCCATCCGAAGTTCCTGCCTGGCGTCGTCATCTCCGATCCGGAACTGACGGTCGGCATGCCGAAGATCATTACGGCCGGCACCGGTATGGATGCCTTCGCCCATTGCCTGGAGGCCTATTCCTCGCCCTTCTATCACCCGATGTCAGCCGGCATCGCGCTCGAAGGCATGCGGCTCGTCAAGGAATTCCTGCCACGCGCCTACAGGGAAGGCACCGATCTCGAAGCCCGCGCGAACATGATGGCCGCCGCCGCCATGGGCGCCGTCGCCTTCCAGAAGGGGCTCGGCGCCATCCATGCGCTCTCGCATCCGATCGGCGCCGTCTACAACACCCATCACGGCATGACCAATGCGGTGGTGATGCCGGCGGTGCTGCGCTTCAACCGCAAGGCGATCGAGGAGAAGATCGGCCGCGCCGCCGCCTATCTCGGCATTTCGGGCGGGTTCGACGGATTCTACGACTATGTGCTGAAGCTCCGCTCCGAACTCGGGGTGCCGGAGACGCTGTCGGCGATGGGAATCGCTGCCGACCGCATCGACGAATTGTCGGCCATGGCGATCGAAGATCCGAGTGCAGGCGGCAACCCGGTTGCAATGACGCTCGAAAATACCAAGGTCCTTTTCAGGGATTGCTTCTGACAATATTAGAGCGGACCTTCTGACTGGCCTGGAAAACCTCGGTTTTCCGGGCTTTTTTCGTTGCCGCGATATCCCAAGTTTTAGGGATGTGAAAAATACCGGCTGCAATTTCGCCGCGCGTGTTTCGAATTTGTTAACCATGATTAGAAAGGATGGATTAACCGCACGATGCTCCGAGGGTGCGTAAAAGAGCGATTCCGGCTCGCACCTCTTTCCTTCCGAGGACCGAACATGCCTGTTATCACATTCGCAAATACCAAAGGAGGCGCCGGCAAGACGACCGCTGTTCTCCTGCTCGCGACCGAGCTTGCCCGCAAAGGCTATCGCGTCACCATTCTCGACGCCGATCCGCAGCACTGGATTTCACGCTGGCACGAGATCTCTGGTCACGTGGCCAAYCTTTCGGTGATCGATTTCGTGACAACCGCCTCGTTGCCGCAGCATATCAGCGAGAACAAGCACAATACCGACTATTTCATCGTCGACCTGCCGGGTGCACGCAATCCGCTGCTTGCCACCGCCGTCGGCCTTTCCGACCACGTGCTGATTCCGATCCAGGGCTGTGCAATGGATGCGCGCGGTGGCGCGCAGGTGCTCGAACTGCTGCAGTATCTGGATGAGAAGGCCGGCATCAAGATTGGCCATTCGGTGGTGCTGACCCGCGTCAACTCGATGGTGACGACACGGGCGCTGCAAGTCGTCAAGTCGCTGCTCAGCGAACGGCATGTGCCGGTGCTGGACACCGCAATTATCGAACGCTCCGCCTTTCGCGACATCTTCGACTGTGGCGGCACGCTGCACACGATCGATCCCACGCGCGTCAGCAACCTCGACAAGGCCCGTGAAAACGCCACCTGTTTTGCCGAGGAAATGATGCGCAAGCTGCCGGTGAGGCTGGTGGCGTCCGCCCGCATGGCGACGGCAGCCTGAGTCCCCGCATCCTGGAACGAAGTGCGTCCGGTTCGGTCCGCGACGCATTTCGTTTTCAGGCGCTTGCCGTGCGGCTGCCATCATTGAGAGAATGAGCCAGAAGGTCGGAAAGACGCCTTTTGACTTCGGCCAATTCGTCCGACATGCGATTGCGTTGTCGCGGCAGGCCTATATCGACCACCTCTAGAATGCGTCCCGGCCAAGGGCGCATCACGACAACGCGATCCGCCAAAAAGGCTGCCTCTTCGATATCGTGCGTGACGAGCAGCATCGTCGTGGCATTCACGCGCCATAGATCGATCAGATGATCCTGGAGTTCGACACGCGTCATCGCATCGAGTGCGGAGAAGGGCTCGTCCAAGAGGAGAACGGCCGGCTTCGTCACGAGTGCTCGCGCCAGGGCCACGCGTTGCGCCTGACCGCCGGACAGCTCCTTTATCCAGCGCTTCTCGTGGCCGCGAAGGCCAATCTTCTCCAGGGCCGCCGATACCTGCTCATCCCGTTCGCTGCTTGCCAGATGGCGCAGGCCGAAACCGATATTGTCCGCGACTGTCAGCCATGGAAAGAGCCGGGGCTCCTGGAAGACGATATTCACGAGCGAGTCCGGCTCTCTCAGCAGCCGTCCCTCCAAGCTGATTTCGCCCTGTGTAGGGGCTTCGAGGCCCGACAACAGTCTCAGAAGGGTGCTCTTGCCGCAACCCGATCCTCCGATGACCGCGACTAACTCTCCCTTACCGATACTGAGGGAGAAGTCTTGCAGAGCATGTGTTCCATTGGGGTAGATCTTGGATAGGGAGCGGATGTCAAGCATGTCAGATCCCGCTCGCATGGGTGTCGCGCCAGCGCAGGAACGGCGCGCTCGCAATCAGAAGCAGGCTATCGGTCGCCTTGCCGACAACGGCAAAGATCAAAATAGCCGCCAGGATCTGATCCGGCTTTCCGAGTTGCTGACCATCCACCAGAAGATATCCCAGGCCTTCGGATGCGCCCATGAATTCCGCCGCAACGACGAACATCCAACCGAGGCCCAGGCCTGCGCGCAGGGCAAGGATAAAGTCCGGAAGGACCGCCGGCAGCAAGATCAGACGAATGAGCTCGAAGCCCGAAAGCCGAAAGACGCGACCGACCTCTACGATGCGCCTATCGACGCCGACGACGGCGCCATAGACTCCTAGATAGACCGGGAAGAAGACGCCAACGGCAATCAGGGCGACTTTGGAGGCTTCGAAAATACCGAACCACAGGATGAACAGCGGCACCCAGGCAATGGAGGGAATGGCTCGCAGAGCCTGCAGGGTCGGATCCAGCAGACGTGCGAGCGGTTTGGAGTAGCCGGTCAGCGCCCCAAGAGCGGTCCCCGCCAAGGACCCGAAGGCGAAGCCGATCGCCACTCTGCGCAGCGTCGCGCCGACATGCGTTCCCAGATCGCCGGAGGCCGCCAGCGCATAGACCGTATAGAGAATTTTCGAGGGCGGGGGCATCAAACGACCTCCGACTATTCCCGCACGAACGAGGATTTCCCAGGCGGCAAACAACGCAACCGGAAACACGATTCCGACAATCGGGCGATCGAAAGGCGAAACCCGGCGCTGCCGGGTCTCCCTTCCTGTTTCCGTATTGTGCCATGACAGCGCGATGTGCACCAAGGACATGGGAACGTTCTTTCTATCGCTTCACTGGCCGAGAGCGGCCGAGGCGTAGCTGGGATCGACCAGCGACGATACGGTCTTGACGACATCGACATCCGCCTTGATGACGTCGGCCTTTTGCAAAGCGAGACCCGCTGCTTCGATCGTCTCGCGCTGTGCATCGCCGATCACGGAATAGGTGAGGTTCGTGCGCTCCAGCTGGCGCTCTATCACCGTGTCGGGCAGCTTGGTGGCGGCAACGAGGGCGGCTTTGAGCTTGGTCGGATCTTTCAGAGCTTCAATGCGCGCCTTCTCGTAGGAAGCAAGCACGCGTTTGACGAGATCAGGATGCGCGATAGCAAACTCTTCGCGCACGTTAAGCACGCCCCAGCTGTTGTTTTCCGGCTTGCGATAGAACAGCACATCGCCATCTTCAATCTCGGCGGAGGCCATGATCGGATCGAGGCCGGCCCAAGCGTCGACGTCGCCTCGTTTCAGCGCAAGGCGGCCGTCCGCGTGCTGTAGCAGAACAAGCGAAACGTCCTTTTCAGTCAGACCTGCATCGGCAAGGGCGCGCACCAGGAAAATGTGCGGGTCGGTGCCGCGCGTCACGGCGATGGACTTGCCCTTGAGGTCCTGGACCTTGGCGATGCCGGTATCCTTGCGTGTTACGAGCGCAGTCCATTCCGGACGCGAATACACATAGATGGATTTGATCGGGTTGCCGTTGACGCGGCCGATCAATGCAGCCGCACCCGCCGTCGAGCCAAAGTCGAGGGAGCCGGCATTGAGGAATTCCAGGGCTTTGTTGGAGCCTGCGGACTGGACCCAGGTTATCTTGATCCCATCCTTTTCGAATTCCTTTTCCAGGATGCCTTCATCCTTCAGAATGAGGCTGACCGGGTTGTAGGTCGCCCAGTCCACGCGAATTTCCGAGACATCGGCAGCCTGCGCCGTGCCGACTGCGACCAAACCCGCCAAAACGCTTAAAGCCAATCGAACAAGCGATTTCATACGACCTCCAAAATGTTAGGAAGTGAAATCTACAGATTTAATAGCTTTTGGCGCGCTTTCGGGTTCCAAACTTTGGTGCGGAAGAGCAATTTTGAACTGCCGTCGCGGCCCGCGCTAGATTGTTGTGTCAAAGTGCGGGGCAGCGCCGATCCCGCCGCGTATTGGTCGATCCAGTCGCGTGACATTGTTGTCTGTTCGCTTTGCGGTCATTCCGCCTGAAGACGCGATGGTATGTTCAGTCGACGAATTCGACCGTCACTCCCGGCTTGACCATCTTGGCAAGTTCGGTGGCATCCCAGTTAGTCAGGCGGATGCAGCCGTGGCTCTGGGTGCGGCCGATCTTCGAGGGTTCGGGCGTGCCGTGAATGCCGTAGGTCGGCCTGGAAAGCGCCATCCAGACGGTGCCGACGGGACCGTTCGGGCCGGGCGGGATGTTGAGGATCTTGTCGTTGGCACCCTGCTGGAAATTGATCTTCGGATTGTAGGTATAGCCGGGATTGAAGGCGACACGCTCGACGTTCACCAAGCCTGACGGAGAGGGCGTGTCGGTGGAGCCGATCGATGCCGGGTAGGCGGCGAGGAGATTGCCGGCGCCGTCATAGGCGAAGACCTGCTTGCGGCCCTTGTCGGCGATGATACGGGCAACCTCGCCGCTTTTCGGCTCACCCGGATTGACGACCTTGATGACGGTGCCGGGAACGCTGAAATCGGCGCCGGGGTTCATCTCCTTGAGAAAGGCCTCATCCATGTGGAAGCGTTCGGCCAGCATTTCGGTAGTCGAGGTATAGGCGAGCGACGGCAGCAGCGCCTTGTGCGAATAATCCTCCGGGATCTCCGCGACGAAGGGACCGGCGGCATCGGCCGGCGTGATCGTGTAACTGACGACGGGCAGGCCGCCGTTCATGCGCAGCTCTTCCAGAATGGCATCGGTGTCGTTGGGATCGAGCTTCGATCCGGTCATCTGGTCATAGGCATAGATCCCCTTGGTGACGTTCGAGCCCATATGGCCGTCGATGACACCCGGAGAGATGCCGGCACGATCGAGGAAGACCTGCAGCGCGACGATTTCGGGCTTCGACTTGTTCTTCAGCGTGATGACGGGCTCATCAGGCGCGGTCTTGGGCGCGTCGGCGGGCGGGATCTGCTGATCGGGGTCGATCGAGGCATAATCGTCGCCGGGCTGCGGATTACCGATACTGTTGTCATCGGGATAGGGCTGCTCGCCAAGCGGCCGGCGTTCGATCGCCGCATCGCGCGGAATGCCGCCGGTGACGGCGCCCCGCTCGGAATAACGCGTATCGCCATCGGGATTGTTGTCGGAATAATAGGGGTCGTCGCCGTACTGGTCGTTATAGACCTCGCGCGGGCCGGGCCGCGGCGGATAGTAGCCCCGGGCGCGCATCTCGGTAGCGACGACGTTGCCATAGGCATCGATCAACACGCGATTGCCGCTACGATCCCGGGCGTAGGCATAGCCAGTTGGAACGTAGTCGAGGATTTCGCCGTTTGGCGTCACGAGCACGATATCGCTCTGGCGGCGGTCGCGGAACTGCTGCGCGCCTGCCTCCGGCGCTATAGCCGCAAGGGCAGCCAAGCTGGCTGCGAGGCAAAATGCCGATTTTAAAAAGCGATTCACGTCTCACACCTCGAACAGTGACTGGGCAGACACACACATGCGAATTTTGACGCTAGTGTGGAATTTATGAAACCGTGCTGAACAAAATATGAAAATCACTAAGATTTCCTTTTACTCATAAACGTTTGCGTCCTTGTGGCAGTTCMGCGAATTCCACGGTTGCTGCAAAACCACAAGATAGGAACGGCACCGATTGACGAATGGCGGCGCGAAACCTAACGCTAGCGCATTGTGCTTTCCGAAAATCGGAATCAATTTTCGAAAAGCACAATGCGTCGATTCAAAGTGTTAGAGCGTCCTTTGTGCGTCCGAAAGGACGCACGGCGCTCTAAGGGGCCGACAATTCCCCGAGGAGACCGTGATGATCGAATTTGCCGCCGCAAGCGGCCCGCGCCTGATGCTGGACGAAACATCGGTGCTGGATATCGGCGGATGCATTGTCGACGGCGTCGACATCGCGCCGAAACGTGCCATTCCCGACGACGGTGATGCGCGAATCGACCACTCGCTCGAAGGCTTTCTCTTCACCTGCGGGCCGGATCATATCCGCCACCGCCAGCCGATTCCCGGCCGGGACGACGGCAAGGTTTATCCGCTGCACGGATCAGCCTCCGGCCATACGGCAAAGGTGCTGTGGACGAAGTTCGAGAACGGCAATGCCGAATGCCGCGCCGATATCGACATCACCACCGTCGAAGGACTGCCGCAGCGCATCGAGCGGCTGTGGCGGATCGATGGGGCGACCGGCGAGGTGCGGCTCGAGGACCGAGTCGTCAATACGAGCGATCGGACAGTGCCGACCTTCCTGATGTACCACATAAACACTGGCGGCAAATGGCTGGACGAGGGCACGCGGCTCGAGGGCCAGATGCTGGAGAATGGTGGTTTCCCCTGGGCGTTCGGCGAGGAGCCGGGCGGCATCTTCTGCGTCACGGCGCCGGCGACGGAGGAGGGCTTCGCAGAGGTCCGCCTCGGACCGATCGCCGCAATCGGCGGCAGGACGCTGCGTGTGCGCTTCCGCGCCGACACGCTGCCCCATCTGCAGGTCTGGCGGAACCAGAAGGCGCCCGCCCATATCATCGGTATCGAGCCGGTTTCGCATCGCTGGATATCGCGCGACGAGCTTCAGGCCGCTGGTGAGTTCAACATGTTGGCGCCCGGCGAGAGCCGAAGCTATGCGCTGACCTTTACCTTCCTGTGAACGAAGTGTTGTTGACGCTGGCAGACCTCCGTCGTAGACCTTCAGCCCACGATTTTTGAGGAGACAAGACGATGGATATTCGCCAGATCGACGATGAATATTCGGTTTCGGGCCAGATCACGCTGGAGGAGCTCGACGAGATCAAGGCACTGGGGTTCAAATCGATCGTCTGCCACCGCCCCGATCACGAAAGTCCCGACCAGACGTCGTTCTCCGTCATCGAGGCGCGCGCCAAGGAGCTCGGCCTCGAGATCGCCCATGTGCCGGTTGGACCGATGGGCGTGACCGAGGAAGCCGTGCAGGGCATGGTCGACGCGCTCGATGAATTCCCGCGGCCGATGCTCGGCTATTGCCGCTCCGGCGCGCGCTCGACGGCGATTTACCAGAAGACCCACCATATCCGTAATTGAGCCCGTTCCGGGGGGCCGATTTTCCGGCGTTGAACCTCAGCGCCGCCACCTCCATTCACTCAGGAGACTATAATGAGCATTAAGCGTATCGACGTCGGCTCGCGCATGAGCGGCGCCGTCATTCACGGCAACACGGTCTATCTCGCAGGTCAGGTCGGCGAGGGCGAAAGCGTCACCGATCAGTGCAAGTCCTCGCTTGCCGAAGTCGACCGCCTGCTGGCTGCATCAGGCAGCAGCAAGTCGAAGATCCTGCAGACGATCATCTACCTGTCCGATATCGCCGATTTCGCCGAGATGAACGCCGTCTGGGAAGGCTGGATCGATCCGGCCAATCCGCCGGCCCGCGCCACCAGCGAAGCCAAGCTCGCTGCGCCGAAATACAAGGTCGAGTTCATCATCACGGCTGCGATCTGATTTGAGGACACGGATGCCGACGAGACGCCTGCTGACACTTTGTTTTGCCGGTTGCCTCGCGGCCTCCGTGGCTTCTACGGAAGAACTTCCGTCAATCCCTAGAGGTGAGGGGCTTGGCGTGGCCTCCGTGAGCATGGTCATCGCATTGACTTGCGACATGCACTACAAGCGTCCACAGCTCGTCAGCGACGCGAAAGCTCTTTTCCTGAAGTTTGCTCGAAAAGAACTCAAAGACCCGGAAACCGCAACAGAACGGGCTTTTGGTACTGCTCGCCGTGGTGTCACGCGGCAGTCGACGAGACAATATACCAACGAGAGCTGCGATCAGCTGGGCAGAATGCTGAAGCGCGAGCTCGCTCGCTAAGATTCTGCCGTCCCAAGCGCCGCTTTTCAATCAGGATTTCTCGCGAATCTGCGTCAGGGTCCGCGTCGGCGTGRTCGCCTCGGGATCGAGCTTGATTTCGATGATCGCGGGTTTTCCGCTGGCACGTGCCCGCTCGAAGGCGGGGGCGAATTCCGCTGTCGTTTCCACCGTCTCGCCGTGGCCGCCATAGGCGCGGGCAAGGGCTGCGAAGTCGGGATTGGTCAGATCGGTGCTGCTGACGCGGCCTGGATACTCGCGCTCCTGATGCATGCGGATCGTGCCGTAGATGCCGTTGTTGACGACGACTGCGATGATCGGCAGGCCGTAGCGGATGGCGGTGGCGAATTCCTGGCCGTGCATCAGGAAGCAGCCGTCGCCGGCAAAGCAGATGACTTCGCGCTCGGGAAACAGCCGCTTGGCGGCCACCGCCGCCGGCAGGCCGTAACCCATCGAGCCGGAGGTGGGGGCGGCTTGGGTGTTGAAACGGCGAAAACGATGGAAGCGGTGCACCCAGGTGGCGTAGTTGCCCGCACCATTGGTGAAGATCGTCTGCGGTCCGGTATTGGCCTCCAGCCATTCCATGATCGGCCCCATATGGACGGCGCCCGGACCTGTCGATGGCGGCGTCGACCAGGCGAGATAGGCCTGGTGCAGGCGTGCGGTGCGCTCGGTCCAGTGCGGTTCGGCCGGCGCTTCCAGGTCGGCGAGCGCGGCGACGAAATCGGCCGGTGCCGCGCAGATGGCAAGATCCGGGCGATAGACGCGGCCCAGCTCGGAAGGGTCGGGATAGATGTGTACCAGCGATTGCTGGGGGTAGGGGATATCGATCAGTGTGTAGGACGAGGACGGCATTTCCGACATGCGGCTACCGAGGAGGATCAGCAGGTCGCTCTCCTTGATCTCTTTTGCCAATGCCGGATTAATGCCGATGCCGACATCACCGGCATAGCAGGGATGGAGATGATCGAACAACATCTGCCGACGGAAGGAGCAGCCGACGGGCAGTTGGAAACGCTCGGCGAAGCTCTGAAAATCGGCGACGGCATCGGCATCCCAGCGTGTGCCGCCCAGGATTACCATCGGCCGCTCGGCCTTCAGCAAGCGGAGATAGAAATCGTCGATCTGGCGGCGGCCGGGATGGGCCTCGACGTTGGCATAATGCCTGGCGCGGGGTGCCTCGACCTCATCGCGCAGCATGTCCTCCGGCAGCGTCAGCACGACAGGGCCGGGCCGGCCGGAGGTTGCGACCGCAAAGGCGCGGGTGACGAATTCGGGAATACGAGCGGCATCGTCGATCTCACCCACCCATTTGGCGAATTCGGTGAAGGCGCGGCGGAATTCGATCTCCTGGAAGGCCTCGCGCTCGCGTGCTTCCCGCTGCACCTGGCCGATGAACAAGATCATCGGGATCGAGTCCTGCCTTGATATATGCAGGCCGGCGGAGGCGTTGGTGGCGCCGGGGCCGCGGGTCACCATGCAAATGCCGGGTTCGCCGGTCAGCCTGCCCCAACAATCCGCCATCATCGCCGCTCCGCCCTCCTGGCGGCAGACGAGGACGTCGATATCGCTGTCGCGCAACGCATCGAGCACGGCGAGGAAACTCTCGCCGGGCACGCAGGAGAGACGCTTGACGCCATTCGCCTTCAGCGCCTCGACGATCAGTTCTCCGCCCGTCTTCTTCATGACAATGCCTTCTTCATGACGATGCCTTCCTCTCGAGTTCGGCGAGTTCCGCCAGAATTTCGGCCTGATGTTCGCCAAGACGCGGGCTCGGCCTGATGTAACGCAGCGGCGTCTCCGACAGCACCACAGGCGTCCTGACACCGGGGATCACGGTGCCGGCGGCATCCGCAAGGTCGATGCGCAGGCCGCGGGCCTGCACCTGCGGATGGGCGAACATTTCCTCGATCGTATTGATGGCGCCTGATGGAACCGCGTTCTCCTCGCAGGCCTTCAGCAGATCCGCCTTCTGCCATTTCAACGTCTCGGTGGAGACGAGGCGTCGCACTTCGCCGCGATTGCCGACGCGGGCCTTGTTGGTGGCGAAACGCTCGTCGCCGGCGATGGCCTCCAGGCCGAGGATGGTGCAGAGGCGGCGGAACTGGCCGTCGTTTCCAACTGCGAGAATGAGGTAACCGTCGGCCGTCGGCACGACCTCATAGGGCGAGATATTGGGATGGGCGTTGCCGAGGCGGGTCGGTGCCTCGCCGGAAACCAGATAATTCATGTTCTGATTGGCGAGCACGGCCGATTGCACATCGAGCAGGGCCATGTCGACCAACTGGCCTTCGCCTGATTTGAGGGCGTGAATCAGGGCGGCTTCGATCGCCGAGACGGCATAGATGCCGGTGAAGATATCGGCGATCGCGACGCCTGCCTTCATCGGCTGGCCGCCTGGTTCACCGGTGATCGACATGAAGCCGGACATGCCCTGGACGATGTAATCGTAGCCGGGGAGGCTGGCATAAGGGCCGTTCTGGCCGAAGCCCGTGATCGAGCAATAGACGAGCTTCGGGTTCACCTTGCGTAGGCTGTCATAATCGAGCCCGTATTTGACGAGGCCGCCGAGCTTGAAATTCTCGATGACCACGTCGGCGGTGGAGATGAGGCGGCGGACGAAATCCTGGCCTTCGGCGCTCTTCAGATCGGCAGTGACGGAGCGCTTGCCGCGATTGGCGGCGTGGTAATAGGCGGCCGAGAGGTTCTCGCCGTCGGCGCCCTCGACGAAGGGTGGTCCCCATTGGCGCGTATCGTCGCCGCCGTCGGGATTTTCGACCTTGATGACGTCGGCGCCGAGATCGGCGAGCATCTGTCCCGCCCAGGGGCCGGCGAGCACGCGGGCAAGCTCGATCACCCGGATGCCGGCAAGCGGTGGTTTTTTCGTCACGGTCTCTGTCATGTTCCTCCCGGCAATTTCTATGGCGCCAGCGTCACCTCAGATGTATCGGATACAGGCTTTGAAGCAAAGCGGCGCTCGCGCCAGAGGATGTAGAAGCCTGATGCCACGATGATGGCAATGCCGAGCCATTTGACCGCATCCGGAAAGTCGCCGAAGACCAGCCAGGCGAAGATTGTCGCCGAGACGATCTCGAAATATTGCAGCGGCGCCAGCGTCGAGGCCGGTGCTGCGCGATAGGCGTAGACGCCGAGGATGCCGGTGATTGCGGCCATGGCGCCGACGCCGGCGACATAGAACCAGGCGCGGCCTTCCGGCATGACCGGATCGAAGAGGTCGGAGCCGGTTCCCTGACCGAGGAAAAGCAGGAGGACACAGAAGAGCAGGCCCCAGATGCTCATCTGGAACTGCATCGACCAGGGGTCTTCCCTGCGCGAGAGGGCGCGGGTCATCAGCACGAAGATGGCGATGCAGAGCGCGCTGACGACAGGCAGAAGCGCGATGTAGCCGACCTCTTCGAAACTCGGCTGGATGATCAGCATCGCCCCGAAGAAGCCGACGCCGCAGGCGGTATACCGCCGCCAGCCAATCGTCTCCTTCAGGAAGATGCCACCGAGGATCGTCACCATGATTGGCTCGACGAAGAAGATCGCGATCGCGTCTGCGACCGCCATATATTTCAGCGTCGTGACGAAGGAGATCATCGAGACGGTGATGATCGCGCCGCGGATGGCATGGAACAGGCTCTGTCGCCAGGAAAAATCGGCGAAGCTGCGCCGCCATATCACGAGTGGCAGCATGCAGAGCGCCTGGACGATGAAACGGCCGGCGGTGATCTCCCCGGATGGCACGGTCGTGATCGCAAGCTTGGCAAAAATATCGATGAGCGGCGAGACCATCACCGAGAGTACCATCAGCACAAGCCCCATCGTCACGTCGGAGGCGGACGAAACGGGGCGGGCGGAGGAGCTGCTCATGATGAAATCCCTGTACTCAGGATATTGGTCGCTCAGGATCTTGCGACGGCCCTGTCGCACCACTCGCCAAAGGCTGCGATCGCCGCATCCGCGCCGATCTCATTCAGTGTTTCGTGCCGCATGTCCTGATATATCTCACTGCTGATACGGGAGAAGCCTTGGTCTTTCAAATGCTTTGACAGCCAGAGCACCGCTTTTCCACGCTCCGTCGCCGGGTCCACTCCACCGCCGACCAGATGGATCGGCATATCCCGCGGCAGCCGGTCTAGATGGATTTTCTGCGGCGCGCGGAAGGTCAACTCGAAGAGATCGAGCCAGAGAGAGACTGAGGCGTCGAAGCCGCAGAGTGGATCGGCGACATACTTGTCAACTTCATCAGGACGACGCGACAGCCAATCGAACTCGGTGCGGCGGCCGGCAATGGATTTGCCCCAGGTGCCGAAGGTGAGCTTCGGCAGCAGGCCGCTCGGCACGTCAGAGCCCTTCAGCATGCGCTCGGCAAGCAGGATCGCCTGGGCGGCGCGGCCGGCAAGGCCAACGGCGAAATTCGAATTCCAGACGGCGACAGCATCGAAGTCGGCCGGAGCCGTGACGGCTGCATTGAGGGCGATGAGGCCGCCCATCGAATGGCCGAAGAGGATCACCGGCAGGCCGGGATGGCAGGAGGCCGCATGGCCGCGCATGGCGATGACGTCGCCAATCACCCTTTCGACCCCACCACGCCGGGCAAAGCGGCCGATCGGCGCATCGGCTGCCGTCGTCTCGCCGTGGCCGCGATGATCGTGGGCATAGACATGATAGCCGCGCACCGCCATCGCCTCGGCAAAGGAGCGGTATCGTTTCGAATGTTCGGCCAGGCCATGCGATATCAACAGGATGCCGCGTGCCGCAGCTTCGGCCTTAGCATGGTGATAGGCCAGCGACGCCCCAGGCACGACGAGCCTTTGCGTTTCAGAAAACATGTGGATCCTCCCGGCGGCAACAGACCAGATCGCCGGGTAATTGCAACATCGGCGTTTGGTTATCCGATAACAAATTGCAGCCTTGTTGCGATTCAGGGTTGCGATCGTTTGAATTTGATGCTTATTTGTTCCTGTATTGTTCTTTTTGGGGGTTGAAATGAGCAGCATGCAGTTGCGTACTTTGTCGTTCGCTGTGTCGATGGTTATTGCCGGCGCCGCCGTGGCGCAGGAGGCCGGCGGGCGCACCCGCTTCATTCTGGCGGCGAGCTGGCAGCCGGCTTTTTGCCAGACAAACCAGAAGAAGGCCGAATGCGCCAGCCAGACCGGCGAGCGCCCTGACGCGACGAACTTCTCGTTGCACGGGCTCTGGCCGATGCGGCAGGATTATTGTGGTGTGAGCGCCGATCAGAAGACCGCCGACAAGGACGGCGACTGGAACAAGCTGCCGGAGGTCACGCTTGCAGCGGAGACGAAGACGGCGCTTGCCAAGGCGATGCCCGGCACGCAATCCGGCCTGGAACGGCATGAATGGGTGAAGCACGGCACCTGCACGAAGATGAGTGCCGACGACTATTTCGGCGTCGGTGTGCATCTCGTGGGCGCACTCAACGCGTCGGCTGTGCGTGATCTCTTCGCTGCCAATATCGGCAAGCCGGTCAAGGCCGAAGCGATCAAGGCGGCTTTCGACAAGAGCTTTGGACCGGGTGCCGGCGATCGTGTCAAGATGAGCTGCCGGCGGGCCGGCAATGTCAGGATGATCAGCGAGCTGACGATCGGGCTTTCGGAAGCTGCCGGAGCGGCATCGGCGAAAAGTGCCGGGCTTGCCGATCTGATCCAGGGTGCTGGAAAAACGTCGTTCGGCTGCGACGAGGGCGTCGTCGACGCTGCGGGCTTTTGACCGGAAATCCTGAGTAAACCGGGTTTCGGCGTTGCCCGGAGGCGCTGTTTCGCCTACATAGCGGCACAATCAAAGTTTCCCGCCCGGAGCAGCGCAGCATGGCACGTCAGTTCATCTATCATATGTCCGGCCTCAACAAGGCCTATGGCAACAAGAAGATCCTGGAGAATATCCACCTTTCGTTCTACCCGGATGCCAAGATCGGTATCCTCGGTCCGAACGGCGCGGGTAAATCCACCGTACTGCGCATCATCGCGGGCCAGGACAAGGAGTATACCGGCGAAGCCTGGCTCGCCGAAGGTGCGACGGTCGGCTATCTGGAGCAGGAGCCGCATCTCGATCCCAACAAGACGGTGTTCGAGAACGTCATGGAAGGCGTTGCCTCGAAGACCGCTGTCCTCGATCGTTACAACGAATTGATGATGAACTATTCCGATGAGACGGCGGAAGAGGGCGCCAAGCTTCAGGACGTCATCGACAGCCAGAACCTCTGGGATCTGGAAAGCCAGGTCGAGATGGCGATGGAAGCGCTGCGTTGCCCGCCGCGCGACGCCGAAGTCACCAGCCTTTCCGGTGGTGAGCGTCGCCGTGTCGCGCTCTGCCGTCTGCTGCTTTCGCAGCCGGATCTGCTGCTGCTTGACGAACCGACCAACCACCTGGACGCCGAAACCATCGCCTGGCTCGAAAAGCATCTACGCGACTATCCGGGCGCCGTGATGATGATCACCCACGATCGCTACTTCCTGGACAATGTCACCGGATGGATCCTCGAACTCGACCGCGGTCGTGGCATTCCTTACGAAGGCAACTACTCGGCCTACCTGCAGGCGAAAGCCAAGCGCATGCTGCAGGAAAGCCGCGAAGACGCGTCGCGCCAGAAGGCGATCAGCCGCGAACAGGAATGGATCGCTTCCAGCCCGAAGGCCCGTCAGGCCAAGTCCAAGGCCCGTATCAAGTCCTACGAGCAACTGGTGGATGCCGCCGAGAAGCAGCGTCCCGGCGACGCGCAGATCATCATCCCGGTCAGCGAGCGCCTCGGCCAGGTGGTCATCGAGATGGAAGGCATCATCAAGGGCTTCGAGGGCCGCACGCTGATCAACGACCTGTCGATCAAGCTGCCGCCGGGCGGCATTGTCGGCATCATCGGCCCGAACGGCGCCGGCAAGACAACACTGTTCAAGATGATCACCGGCCAGGAAAAGCCGGATGGCGGTTCGATCCGTATCGGCGAGACCGTGCATCTCGGTTATGTCGACCAGAGCCGTGACGCGCTTGCGGCTGACAAGACGGTCTGGGAGGAAATCTCCGGCGGCGCCGAAATCATCAAGCTCGGCAAATTCGACATGAACTCCCGTGCCTATTGCGGCGCCTTCAACTTCAAGGGCGGCGACCAGCAGCAGAAGGTCGGCAATCTCTCCGGCGGTCAGCGCAACCGCGTTCACCTTGCCAAGATGCTGAAGGCCGGCGGCAACGTTCTGCTGCTCGACGAACCGACCAACGACCTCGATACGGAAACGCTGGGTGCGCTGGAAAACGCGCTTGAGAATTTCGCCGGCTGCGCCATCATCATCAGCCACGATCGCATGTTCCTTGACCGTCTGGCGACGCATATCCTCGCTTTCGAAGGCGACGGCCATGTCGAATGGTTCGAAGGTAACTTCGAGGATTATGAACAGGACAAGGTGCGCCGCCTTGGCCCCGACGCCCTTAACCCGGGCAGCCAGGCCCACAAGCGCCTGACGCGCTGATTTATTCCAACTGTTTTCGCTTGCGAGAGCCCCGGTTCGGCCGGGGCTTTTTCATATCTGGCTCTGTCGCAATCTGAGCAGGCAATTTCGTGGAGAGAGCGAATTCTCGCTTGCCACTGCTTTTCAAATCACATAAAGATATCTTTATATCTTGATTGGATCGAAGATGAGCGAACCCTTGAAGCTTGGACTGGATGCGCTGGTGGACGTCTTGAAGGCGGCCGGCGAGCCCACGCGCCTGCGTCTTCTGGCGCTTCTTGACGGCGGCGACCTTACGGTGACCGATCTTACCGAAATTCTCGGCCAATCCCAGCCCCGCATCTCCCGTCACCTGAAGCTGCTCGGCGAGGCCGAACTGATCGAACGCTACCAGGAGGGCGCCTGGGCCTATTTCCGCCTCAAGCAGGACGGCAAGGCCGCCATGCTGGTGCGGGCGCTGCTGAAGCATGTTTCCGAGAACGATCCGACCATCCTTCGCGACGGCGAGCGGCTCTCGCAGGTCAAGCGTCAGCGCGCCGAGCGGGCGCAGGCCTATTTCAGCCGCAACGCGGCCGAGTGGGACGAGCTTCGCCGCCTGCATGCGGCCGACGAAGAGGTCGACGCCGCTGTCATCCGGCTGCTCGGCAGCCAGCCGATCGACTCGCTGCTCGATCTCGGCACCGGCACCGGCCGCATCCTCGAACTCTTGTCCGGGCTCTACCGCCGCGCGACCGGCGTCGATGCCAGCCGCGACATGCTGAGCGTGGCGCGTGCGAATCTCGACAAGTCCCGCATCACCAAGGCCACCGTGCGCCATGCCGATATCCTCAACCTGCCGTTCGAGGGACAGGATTTCGATCTGGTGACGATCCATCAGGTGCTGCATTTCTTCGATCAGCCGGAAATTGCGATCGCGGAAGCGGCGCGCATGCTCCGGCCGGGCGGCCGGCTCGTGGTCATCGACCTTGCGCCGCACACGCTCGAATATCTCCGCGACGAGCATGCGCATGTCCGTCTCGGCTTTTCGCACCAGGCAATGTCCGACTGGCTGCGCAAGACCGGGCTCGACGTCGAGCAGGTCGTCGATCTTCATCCGGGTCAGCAAAGTGAGCAGGGGTTGACGGTTACCGTCTGGCTCGCGCGCGATCCGAGGCGCCTCATGGCTTCGCAGGCGAGCGAAGGTGCCGAACCTACATTTGCCGGGAGGGTATGACATGGTTTTGAAAAACGAAGCGCGCGGCCGCAACATCAGGGTCTCCTTCGAATTCTTCCCGCCTAAATCGGAGGAGATGGAAGGGCAGCTCTGGCATACCGTCAGCCAGCTGCAGGACTGGGACCCGGATTTCGTCTCGGTGACCTATGGCGCCGGCGGCACCACCAAAGCGCCGACGCTGACCACCGTCACGCGGTTCCTGTCGCAGACGCCGCTTGCCACCGCCTCGCATCTCACCTGTGTCGGTGCGACCAAGGAAGAGACGCATCAGGTGGTCGACACGTTCCGCAAAGCCGGCGTGACGCATTTCGTGGCGCTGCGCGGCGATGCGCCCGGCGGCGCCGGCGCGCCCTACCAGCCGCATCCCGGCGGTTACGCCAATGCGGCGGAGCTGGTGGCCGGCCTCAAGGAAATCGGCGATTTCGAGATTTCGGTCTCCGCCTATCCGGAAAAGCACCCGGAAAGCCGCGATACGGCGGCCGATATCGACATGCTGAAGCGCAAGGCCGACAATGGCGCCGACCGGGCGCTGACGCAATTCTTCTTCGACAACGACAATTTCGAGCGTTACTTGGAGCGGGTGCGCGGCGCCGGCATCTCGATCCCTGTCGTGCCCGGCATCATGCCGATCCAGAACCTGACGCAGCTGAAGCGCTTCGCCGGGGCCTGTGGGACCATCATCCCTACCTTTCTCGACGAGCGCTTTGCGGGCTTCGACGACAAGCCTGAGGAGCGGGCGAAGGTCGCGGCCGAAGTCGCTGCCGAACAGATCGAGGATCTCGTCCGGCGCGGCATCCATGATTTCCATCTCTATACGATGAACCGTGCGCCGCTGGTTTCCGCCGTGCTCGACAATCTCGGCATATCCCGCCGGGAAACAAAAAGTGCGGGCGCAGCCGCCTGATCCTTTCGGGACGTTCAAAAGTGAAAAGCGCATGTCGGGCGGGACATGCGCTTTTTCGTTGGCGGATTGATCAGCTATTCAGGAGTTTAGGCACTATCAGTCATTACACTTTCGTCGGCCAGCTCAGATGAAGAGCATGGACAAGACGAAAGCAAACGCTGCACTGACCAACAGAACATTCAAGGATTGCGTGAGTCCCATGTCTGTCTCCTCGCGTTAACCGGCCGATAATATGTCTGAAATATGTCGGTTGGGAAGCAGATCTTATGCTGCGCTGCAGAACGGTTCGGTGGATAAGTCGAATAGCGCTCTTGCAAGCCTTTGAAATAAGTCAATAATTCGCGACAAATTTTTGTTCACACAATTTAACATGCCGTTAAATCGGGCGATTGAGCATTTATCTATGCGCCTAAAACATGGCGGGCTCACAACCGGTTGAAAACATATGGAATTCGCAACCGGTTTCAGGCGGCCCTTGCCAGCATGCGATAGGCGCGGCCGTCGAGAATGACCAGGCCGAAACCGATCAGCGCCATGCCGGCGAATTCACCCAGTGCAAGCCTTTCGCCGAGGAAGAGCACGCCGAGAAGGATGGTGTTCGGCGGCACCAGCAGGGTGACGAGCGAGGCGTTGGTGGCGCCGGCCGACGTCATGATCCTGAAATAGAGGATGTAGCCGAAGGCGGTCGACAGCAGTGCCAGCGCCAGGATGGCGAGGAAGGCATCGAGCGGCGGTGCAGTAAGCGTCCAGGGACGATCGGCCAGTAGCGACAGCGGCAGCGCAATCAGCGAGGAGGCGGTCAACTGGCCGGCTGCGGTGACAGGGGCAGGAACATTCTTGAAGCGTTTGCCGTAAGTGGCGGCAAAGCCATAGGAGATCGCGGCAAGTACGGGAAGAAGCAGCGCCCAGAGGGGGGCTTCGCCACCGGCCGACATGCCGGGGCCGATCAGCACGATCGTTCCGACCAGGCCGACAAGACAGCCGGCGATCTTTGCCGGCGACAGCTTCTCGTCTGAGGTGAAGTAGTTGGCGATGAGCACGGTCCAGATCGGTGTCGTCGCATTCAGGATCGCCGCAAGCCCGGCGCCGATGCGGGTTTGGCCGAAGAAGATCAGCGCATGCGGCAGGGCATTGTTGATGAGCCCGAGGATCAGGAATTCGCGCCAACGGGCCTTGAGGATCGCATAGAAGTCGAAACGGCCGGCGATATAGACATGCAGCGCCAGCGCTGCGAGCAGCAGCCTGAAGAAGACGAGGGTCAGCGGCGGCACATGCTCGACGGCGATGCGGGCAAAGAAGAAGGAGCCGCCCCAGATCAGGCCGAGCAGGACCAGCAGACCCCAGGTCCAGGCATTCATTCTGCTGTCCATGCCGATTGCTCCACCGCAAGCTGCTCGTTTTGCCGAAAATCGGCACCGGTTTCGGCTTGATGCTTTAGCGCAAGCAGCGGATCGCGCCACCCGTTTCTTGCGAAGCGGGCGGCGGTAAAGTGTCAGCGGAGATCAGAGAGCGTTGAGAAGGGCAGGCGTTGCCCATCCATCGGCCGGCATGCCGAGGCGCTGCTGTTCCTTCTGGATTGCAACACGCGTGCCGGAGCCGAGGATGCCGTCGATCTCGCCGACATCATGGCCGAGCGACTGCAGCTTGGTCTGCAGCGCCTTCATCTGGTCGCTGGCAAGCCCCTGTTCCGGCACGCCCTTGAGATAGGGCTCGGCGCCCGAAAGGCGGGTCCCGAAATAGGCGGCCGAAGTCGTATAGATGAACGACTTGTTCCATTCGAGATAGATCTTGAAATTGGGATAGGCGATGAAGGCCGGTCCCATGCGGCCCTGCGGCAGAACGAGATCGCCTTCGAGGTTACCGAAGGTGGTATTGCCGTCGCGCGGCTTGACGCCGAGCGCGAACCATTCGCCCGCTTTCATCGTGCCGCCGAGACCGGATTTTTCCCAGGGCAGATTATCGGGCAGGGTCACTTCCTGCAGCCAGGGCTGGCCGCGCTCGAAGCCGAGATGCTGGATGAATTTTGCCGCCGTCAGAATGGCGTCGGGGCCGCTCTGCTTCAGGCGGATATGACCGTCACCGTCGCCGTCCATGCCATAGGCAATGATGTCGCGCGGCAACATCTGCACCTGGCCGATCTCGCCGGCCCAGGCGCCGGTATTGGTGGCGGGGTCGAGGTCGCCGTGCTGAACCATCTCGACGAGGGCGATGAGCTGCGGACGGAAGAGTTCCGGGCGGCGGCAGTCGTGTGACAGCGTCACCAGGGCATTGCGGGTGTTGAAATCGCCCTGGACGGCGCCGAAATCGGTTTCCATTGCCCAGAAGGCGGTGATGACGCCCGGGGGGACGCCGAATTCCTGCTCGGCGCGGGCAAAGACGTCGGCATATTGCTTCATCTTCTGGCGGCCGATGTCGAGGCGGGCCTGGCTGACAGTGCGCTGGGAGAATTCGAGGAAGGTCTGCTTGAAGACGCCCTGGGCGCGGTCCCGGCTCAGCACCTTGGGGTCGATCTCGGCGCCGGCAAAGGCCTCGTCGGCGGCTACCGCACTGGCGCCGGCTGCGACCGCATCTTTCTTGACGCCTTCGAGGAAGGTGGACAGATCGCCGCCGCAGGGCGCTGCCGGGGCTGCGTCTGGCGCCTGCTGGGCGGCCGCGCCGCCTGCGAGGGCGAGGGCAAACAGAAGGGCGAGTGCAGAGCGGCTTGCGAGCGAGCGGTGCATGGATGTGGTCCTTATATCAAACAGAATGCCGTCGCTTTCACAGACGAATGTGACGGAAGCAAGAAACATCGCAAGACGTTACTAAGAATTTCTATCCTTGGAAACGGCCGCGACCCAATTGTTCCAGTTCTTTGCGCTGCCGGCAAAGACATTGATATCGGTCGGCCCACTGATGCCGGGAATAACGCCGGTCGAGGTATATTGCCAGAAGGCCCAGCGGCGGTCGGAATAGGTCACTTCGGGGTGTTTTGCCACCGAACGGACCCAGAAATGATAATCCTGGAAGTAGCCGGCGAGATTGTCGCGATGGAAATCGACCGAGGTATAGATGATCGGGCGCTTGCCGTAATAGGCCTCCAGCCGGTCCATGAAACGCTGCATTTCGGCGCGCACCGTTTCAGCGTCGGGGCGGTAGCGACAGGTCTTCGATTCGGCGTTCCATTCGACGTCGAGCACTGGCGGCAGGCGCATGGCCTCCTTCGGCACGTTGCGGATGAACCAGTCTGCCTGCTGATCGGCCGAAGAGCAGAAATAATAGAAATGATAGGGGGCATGCGGGATGCCGGCTGCGCGGGCTTCGCGCCAGTATTCGTCGAAGCGCGGATCGACCCTGTCCTTGCCTTCGGTTGCCTTGATGAAGGCGAAGGCGACACCGGAATTCTTTACCGTGGCCCAATCGATATCGCCCTGCCATTTGGAGATATCGATGCCGTGGACCTGGTTCTGCTGCGGATGCTTCGGACCAAAATCCTGCGGATCGGTATCCTTGAAGCGCGTCTTTGGCTTGATCGATGCCGTTTCGAGATAGTCATAACCGGAAGAAGTGCAGCCAGCCAGCATGATGGCCAGGGGCAAAACGCAAAACAAAAGCCGGCGCATAGGCGTCCCGTCGTAACTCGAATGATCTTTTTGCCCCACAACTTGACCTTCGAAAAAGACGAGTCAGCAGAGGATAACCCTCTTTTCACCATATCAACGTAAAAAATCGGTTAGTTTCAAGCGAATTATAAGCGCTTGCTGATAATGGCAGCCCGCCAGGCATAACCACCGCCGGCGGTATCGAACAACAATATCGCGTTGTTTTCATGGGCTTGCGCTTCCAGAACCTCACGCAGATCGGGGCGCGGGGTGACGTGGAATTTCGCAAGCCAGGACTGCAGCATGCGCCGGAACCAGGCCGGCAAGCCTTCCTGCTGGCCGAAATCGACGATGTGCAGCTGGCCGCCGGGATTGAGTGCGGCGATCGATGCATCGACGGCGCGCTCCCAGTCCGGGATCATCGACAGGGCATAGGAAATCAGGATGCGGTCGAAGCCGCTGACGCCGAATTCGCGCGGCGTGAACGCCGTGGCGTCGGCGACGCGGAATTCCGGGATCGTCGCCTTGGTGGCGAAGGTCTTGCGCGCCGAAATCAGCATTTCCTGGGAAATGTCGAGGCCGAACAGCTTGGCGGTCGGGAAATGCCTGTGGGCGAAGGCCATGTTGCGCCCGGTGCCGCAGCCGACTTCAAGCAGGGTGCCGCCTTCGGGAACGTCGAGATTGCGGATCGTGCTGTCGCGGCCGAGAAGATAATATTTGCGGGTCAGGTCGTAGATGTGCCGCTGGTAGCGGTAGATGCCATCCATGAGGCTGGCATGTTCATCACTCTTTCCTGCCGTCTCAGTGCTGACCTTGTTCACGCCTTCTTCCCGTAAATATGGAAGCCGCCGTAGATTGCCGAGCGATCGAGCGCGGTCAGTTCAAGCGACTTCTCCTCGAAGTAATCCCATTGGTCGCGGATCGCCGGAGCCAGACGGCCTTCGATGATGCTTTTTTCGGCGGCGGTGCGGAAGATCACGCGGGCGCCGTCGCGCGCCGTGCGGGTGATTTCCGTCCAGACGTCGTTCAACTGCTCGTCCGTCATCCAGTCCTGTGCGTCGAGCAGGATGTAGCGGTCGCGCGAGGCGGCCGGCTCGCGAGCCAGAAGCTCGGTGAAGCTTGCGTGGTGGACGTTGACGCGGTCGACATTGGCGCGGATCACCTGATAGTGCTCCGACTTCAAATAGGTCGGCAGCGGGCCTTCCGTTTCGGTGCCGTAGCGGCGGCCGAAGGCCTGCCAGGCAAAATAGTTGTCGCTCATCGGGAAATGACAGGCGAGCTTTTCCAGGCGGTGCTTCAGCACCGGCGCGATCGAATGATCGGCGGCAAGGCTCGCAAGTTCGTCATATTGCTGCGGCGGAATGCCGAGGCCGAAGAGCGAGCTCTTGCGGCCGGTGATCCAGCGCACGACCGGCTTTTCGAAGAGCGGCGCGATCTGCTCGTCGAAGAACTGGCGCTGCTCGCGGATCGAGCGGGTTTTGGTCATCTCGCGCAGTTTGACGCCATGCAGGCGGGCAAGAAGGTGGGCGGCGCCGATGAAGCGGCCGAGCAGGCCCGTCTCGTAAATGTTGCGGTCAAAAACGGTGACGCGGCGGCGGCCGAACTTGCGGCCGTTCCAGTAGCTACGGGTTGCCTCATCGAGACGGGCGGCGAGATGCTGGTCGTAAGCGCGGCTGTTCGACTTCTCGTTCGGCATCGCCAGGAAGCGGACGAGATCGGCATGGCCGGGAAGATGCTTGAAGGCGGCAAGCTTTAGGCGGTTCAGCGCGATGTGGTGCGGGTTGAGATCGACGACGTCGATCGAGGCCGGCGCCTTGGAGAGATAGGCGAGCATGTTGCAGCCGCCAGAGCCGATGGTGACGATGCGATGGTTGGGCTTCAGCTCCATCGCCTGCATGTCGAGATCCGGATCCTCCCAGATCTGCGGATAGACGAGGCCGGAGAAGAGAAGGCCGAAGAGACGCTCGGAAAAGCCATCCTTCGAAAAGGCCTTATGGCGGAGAAGGGCGTCCTTGAGTTTCCGGTTCTTGCGGAAGCCGGCATCCGGTGCAAATTCTGACATGAGTCTGTCACCTTTTTAGCGTTCAGGGCGTGTAGCGCGCCTCTGCTACAGTTTGATGACGCGGGCTGTGGGCGCCGTTCTTCGGAGGCTTCGACCTCCTCGGGCGAGCAACCGGGATGGCTCTCCTGGGAAAGTGATCGGGACGATGGCCGTTCTTCGCTTCGGCCCCTTTCCGGCGCGTGTGATTCCTGCTTCTCTCCCGGCATGGAGGAATGCCATGCGATTTGTCCTGCGTATCCTGAAGGCGCTTGCTCTCCTTCTCGTTCTCCTCGTCATCACTGCCGCCAGCTGGCTCTTCATCCGGCCGCCGGAACTGCTCAGCGTCGGCGACGGCTATGCCGCCAAGATCGTCTGCTCCAATGTCTTCATCGCCGGCCGGGGGGCCGAGGATGTGCTTCATGACGATGTCCAGGCGCCCGGAAATCCGCTGCTGCGGCTCGTGCGTGTCAGCGTCGACCGCGACAACGACCGCGTGACGGCGCGCTTCATGGGACTGTTTGCGCCGAGTTATGCGCTCTATCGCGGCGCTTTCGGCTGCGCGAGCGTGCCGGACGGCAATTTCGAGGCGGCGGCGAATGCAGCGCCCTTCGATCCACCGGCCAAGATGCAGCCGAATGACGCCTTGTGGCCGGAGGGCGAGGGCACCGGCAACCCGGCGGACGGCAAGATCGCCGCGCTGCTTGCCGATGCCGGCGTGGCCGGCCCTGCAATGCGGGCGATCGTCGTGGTGCGCGATGGCCGCATCGTCGCCGAAGCCTATGGCCCCGGCTTCTCGGCAAAGACGCCGCTCATCGGCTGGTCGATGACGAAGACCGTGAATGCGGCGGTCCTCGGCCGGCTGATGCTCGACGGCAAGATCTCCTTTGACGATGATAACCTGCTGGCGCAGTGGAAGAACGATGCGCGCGCCAGGATCAAGGTTTCCGACCTGCTCGGCATGGAGAGCGGCCTTGCCTTCAACGAGGACTATGGCGACGTCGCCGATGTGACGCGCATGCTCTATCTCGATCCCGACATGGTATCGCTGCCGGCCAATGCGCCGATGGAGGCAGCACCCGGCCAGCGCTTCCGCTATTCGAGCGGTACGGCCGTGCTCTTGTCACGCATCTGGATGGACAGGGTCGGCAATGCGCAGGCCGCCTTTTCCTATCCGCACGACGCGTTGTTTTCGCCGCTCGGCATGACGAGCGCGGTGTTCGAACTCGATGCGCGCGGCACGTTTGCCGGAAGCTCCTATCTCTATGCGACGGCGCATGACTGGGCGCGCTTCGGGCAGTTCCTGCTGCAGGATGGCGTGTGGAACGGCCAGCGGCTGCTGCCGGAGGGTTTCGTCGGCGCCATGCGTACCCCGACGGCAGCGTCGAACGGGCGGTATACGCAAGGCCAAGCCTGGCTCGCTCCTGGCGGCCCAAGCGCCGCGTTCGGACTGCCGGAGGATACGTTCTGGCTGACGGGGCATGACGGGCAGAGCATGGCGATCGTGCCTTCCGCCAATCTGGTCGTCGTCCGGCTCGGCCTGACGCCAAGCCGGCTCGACTATCAGCCGCAGACGCTGCTGAAGAAGATCCTGGCCGCCGTGCCGCAACCGGGGGAGCCGAAACAGCAGGCCGGGTCACAACAAAAGGCGCAGCCGCAGCCATAGGCCGGAGCTGCGATCGCCGTTTCAGCAATTGCCTTGGTGTCAGTAGTTGCCTTGGGCGATGTCGGTCATGCCCTTGCGCTTGGCGTCATAATAATAGCCGCGCGCATAGAGGCGGACGGCATCGTCTTCCTTATTGTCGGAGACGAGCCAGGCGCCGCGCAGATATTTCGCGGCATATTTGATGTTGGTCTCGGCATCGAAGAGGCCGCCCGGGGCACCGTCATAACCCATGGACTTGGCGGTGTTGTACTTGATCTGCATGAGGCCGAAATAGCCGCGCTTGTTGTAGGCCTTCGGATTATAGCGGCTCTCGCGATGGACGATGCGGTGGAGCAACGTCTCGGGAATCTCGTAGACCTTCGAATATTTGGCGATGAGTTTGGTGACGAAGCTCTTCTCGACCGTCGGCGCATCGTCTTTGTCGTCGTCGCTGAACATCGGGGGCGCCGTCGGCGGATCGATCGGCCCGGATTCGTCGAAACCGTAATCCATGCTGGCGCGTGGCGTGGTGTCAACTGCGGCAAGTGCTGCAAGCGCACTGTTTTGCGGTGTCGCAGCAAAGGCAAGCTGCGTCGTCGGCTGTGCGGGCGCTCCCGGACGCGGCGTCGGCACGACGGACTGGATCGCCGTCATCTCGGGCGTCAGCGGAATCTGCGCGTAGGCTGCCGGCTGTATGCCTGCCTGCATGGCGAGATCGGCAGGCTGAGAGGTCGCCACGGCCGGCATCGCCGTTGCGGTCAGGGAGGGGGGTGATGCCTGAGGGATGGTGGCGCCAGCGACAGCTGCGCCTTCGGCTGTCGGGATCGCGGCAAGTGTTGCATCTTCGCCGGGCTTCGGCATCGGCACGACGGTCTGGGCGGCTGTCAGTTCGGCCTGGGACGTGTATTCGACGCTCGCACATCCCGTCATCACGCCGCAGAGTATCGTGGAAACGACAAGACTGCGTTTCAGGCCGGATAATCCGATCGCTACCATTCCGCCACTTTCGTGAAATCGCGCCGCCCCGGCAGCGTATAAAAGTTACCAAAAACCTTAAGCCCTGGTGACCCCATTAACCTATTCGTGGCATTCCGGCAACCACGGAGTATTACTAGGCTGCAATACGACGATACCCGGCCGTTACGGCACCTGCAGCGATCAGCAGAGTGCCTCCGGTTCGGTTCACGGCGCGCTGGATGCTCGCCTTGCGAATCAGTCCGCGCGCGGCATGGGCGAGAAACGCGTAGGTGGAAGCGTTGAGGATCGCCAGCACGAGGAAGGTCGCTTCCATGATCGCCATCTGGCCGAGGAAGGGCAGGGCCGGATTGAGGAACTGCGGCACGAAGGCGACGAAGAAGATGATGCTCTTCGGATTGAGGGCGGTGACAACATAGGCGTGGAGGAAGATCTTGAGGGACTTCTCCTCCGGCAGATTGTCGTTGTCGGCAATCGGTTCGCCGATGATGGGAGCCCGCCAGAGCTTGAGTCCCAGCCAGATCAGGTAGGCGCCGCCGATCCACTTCAACACGGTGAAGAGGGTCGCGGAGGCGGCCAGAACAGCACCGAGACCGAAGAGAGAAGCGGTCATCGCGGTGAAGTCACCGAGCGCCACGCCGCCTACCGTCGCAAACGCCGTCCTGCGTCCATGACCGAGCGCATAGGAAACGACGAGCAGTATCGTCGGCCCCGGTATGGCCAGCATGATGGCGGATGCCGCCGCAAAAGCGAGCCAAGCTTCAAGTGACATGGTGTCTCCTCCTATTCCTCGGGAACAAGCAAAGACATCATATTAACCATCCGTCAATCACGCTTCTTTGTATTTCTGGCCTATATTGTCCATGACTTCGGCAAACCATGCCGTCGAAAGGTCAAAAGCCTTGCCGCCCTTGATGCGCGGGAATTCTATAGTGCGCAATTTACCGTTCTGGCCTTCATCATGGCCGGTGACGCCGGAGACTTTATTGAGCGCGCTTTCGACGGCGAGATCGACCATGCTCTGGATCAGCCGCAGGTCGTCGCTATTGGCGGGCGCCGAGCGGGCGAAATAGCCTGATTTCTGTACGAGGGAACGCTCGGCGTTCAAGAGATTGGCGAACTGCTTCTGGAACCATGCGCCGACATTGATCGTGTCGATCTTCACATGGCCGAAGGCATCGCGCTTGACGGTCTCGCCGGCGGCTTCGCGCTCGGCGACGATGGCGTCGAGGCATGCGCCTTCCGAGACAAAGACCGTGGCATGGCCGTTGCGGTCCATGCTTTCCGTCAGGCGGGCGGCTTCGGCGTCGAGGTCGAAGGCCATCTCAGGCAGGTAGACGGCGTCGATGCTTTTCAGATGCGCGTCCATCATCAGGCCGTCGACATACTGGTTGCGGCTGGTGCGCTGGAGATAGGCGCGAGCGGTGGCGGCCGTCAGCCAGCCGCAATGGCGGCCCATGACCTCGTGGATGACGAGGGTGCGGGGTGCGGCCGTCTGTTCGTTGCTGACATTGTCGAAGAAATGCGCGCCGACTTCGGCGGCCGTCCAGGCGCCGAGCGACTGGCGGATCGGCACGACGTCATTGTCGACAGTCTTCGGCAGGCCGACGACGGTGAGATCGTAGCCGTTGGCGGCGAGGTAGGCGGCAAGGTCGGCGGCCGTGGTGTTGGTGTCGTCGCCGCCGATCGTGTGGAGAATGGTGATGCCGTCATTGGCAAGACGTTCGGCGGCGACCCGCAGCGGGTTCTCGCCTTCCTTGACCAGGCCGCGCTTGACGCAGTCGGCGGCATTGGTGAGCTTGACGCGGCTATTGCCGATCGGCGAGCCGCCGTAGCGGTGCAGCAGCGGCGCCTTTTCGCGCATCTGGCGGGTGATCTCGAGGCTGTCGCCGATCAGCACCCCTTGGTAGCCGGATTTGTAGGCGACGATGTCGAGATCGGGTGCGATGTCGCTGTAGCGTTCGATGAGGCCGCCGACGGCGGAAGAAAGACAGGGCGCCAGGCCTCCGGCGGTCAGCATTGCGACTTTCTGTTTGGCCATGATCCCTCCTACGGTGTTTCGGTGCGGCAGCGTTAGCTAACGCATGGATGCGGCAGGGAAAGGGCCCTGTAAAGTAAAGAATTTACGAAAAATGCGCCTTTCTGCCGTGTTGAACTGCAAAGGCGACCGGAAGTGCGGATATAATCGTTTCAAGCCCGGTCTGCCTGTCGGGGATCTGTTGTGGAAATTTCCATCGCGCGCTCCGCAGCGTACGTGCCTGGCCAATGGCGGCGACCGCTAGCCAGGCCTTAAGGTAAGATAAAGCGGGGCGATGAATCGTTTGCTGCGGTGCGACAATTACCAAATCGTGAAAACTGTGTTCGGCCCTACGACCAATAGTCGCCTTGCAAAGGCTGCGATTCTTTGGTCAAGCTGTTTGTTATAAGTTGACAAGTGTGTGAGATTTTCGATGTCCTTCTGGGAAAAGCTGTTGAATGCCATTGGCAATACCGCAGGCAATGCGCTGTCTGCGGTGGTCGAGGCTATCCGCACGGTTTTCGAAGGCGATCCCGAGACCCGGCGTAAAGTGGCTTTCTCCGTGGCGATCATCGCGCTGTCGGCCAAGATGGCCAAGGCCGACGGCATCGTTAGCGAGAAGGAGGTCGAAGCCTTCCGCGAAATCTTCGAATTCCCGCAGGATCAGGCAAAGAACGTCGCCAGGCTTTACAACCTCGCGCGCCAGGACGTCGCCGGCTACGAAGCCTATGCCGAACGGCTTTCCACGCTCTGCGTTACTTGCGCAGCCAATTGCACAGTGCTGGAAGACGTGCTCGACGGCCTCTTCCACATCGCCAAGGCCGATGGGCTGATCCACGAGAAGGAACTGAATTTCCTGCGTCATATCGGCGAGATCTTCGAGATGAGCGAGACCCGCTTCGAGCAGATCGCTGCCCGCCACGTCTCGTCCGGCGGCGATCCCTACAAGGTTCTCGGCGTCTCGCCTTCGGACGATTYCCCGACCATCCGCCGCCGTTACCATGGCCTTGTCAGCGAACATCATCCCGATCGGCTGATCTCGCGCGGCGTGCCGAAGGAATTCCATGTGATCGCCAATGAGCGCATGGCGGCGCTGAACGCGGCCTATGAGGCGATCGAGAAGGAACGCCGCGCGGCATGACCTCTTTCGAGGCCGACTGCAGAAGCGCTCGCGTGCAGCCCTCGCCGAACCATGGCGAGCGGGCGGACGGGCGCCATCCCGATATGATCCTGCTGCACTATACCGGCATGCCAACGGCTGATGGCGCGCTCGACTGGCTCTGTCGCGCCGAGAGCCAGGTTTCCAGCCACTATTTTGTGCATGAAAACGGCGAGGTGGTGCAGCTCGTGCCGGAAACACGGCGTGCCTGGCATGCGGGAAAAAGCAGCTGGCACGGCGAGACGGACATCAATTCTCTGTCGATCGGCATCGAGATCGCTAATGCCGGCCATCCCGGCGGACTCCCCGATTATCCGAAAGAGCAGATCGCCGCGGTGATCGAATTGTGTCGCGACTGTGTCAAACGTTGGTCGATCGTGCCGGAACGGGTGCTCGGGCATTCCGATGTCGCCCCCATCCGCAAGGTCGATCCGGGCGAGAAATTCCCCTGGGCCGAGCTCCACCGGGCGGGCATCGGGCACTGGGTCGAGCCGGCAACGATCACCGGCGGGCGCTTCTTCCAGCGCGGCGATACTGGCCAGCCTGTCGAGGCGCTGCAGTCGATGCTGTCGCTCTATGGTTACGGCACTGAAATCACGGGTGAATTCTCCGAGAAAACGGCGGGCGATGTGGAAGCTTTCCAGCGCCATTTCCGGCCCCAACGGGTAGATGGCATCGCCGATTTCTCGACGATCGACACGCTGCACCGGCTGCTGTCGTCGCTGCCGCGTTATACCTGACCGGAAGAACCGGATATCAGGACGGATTTCTCGCGGCCGGCGAGAAAACCGCCTCGCCACATCATTTCCCTATTATCTCCTCATTGCGATGGTCTAAGAACGCCCGCTGAACAGCGCTCGCGGCTGTTTTCAAGTGTAACCATGAGCGCCAAATGAAACGATAAGAATTGCTACGGAACGCGACCAGTCCTGGGTCGCGTGTGACCGGATGACGGCGAGGCGCGCAGTCCTGCAATTCTTTGGGTCGGAGTGAAGAGACTACATGAAGAATATGATTGTTGGTGCTGCGGCATGCGTTGGCATGCTGCTGGCGGGATATAGTGTTGCCTTGGCTGGTGATGACTGGGGTGTCCGGGCCGAAACCATCTCGCTGAAAACCGTCGATCGCCAGAGCGGCTATGCCATGCCGGATTTTTCCACGAGCATTCCCTATGCCGCACTGATCAACAAATATGCCGCTGAATACGATGTGCCCGTCGCACTCGCCCAGGCTGTCGTGCGCGTCGAGAGCAATTTCAATCCGAACGCCCGCGGCAGCGCCGGTGAAGTCGGCCTGATGCAGATCAAGCCGGCGACGGCGCGGATGATGGGTTATTCCGGCTCGAAGAAGGGCCTGTTCGATCCGGAGACCAACATCAAATACGGCATGAAGTATCTGGCGGCTGCCCATCAGCTCGGCGGCGGGCAGACCTGCAACACTATCCTGAAATACAATGCCGGCCATGCCGCCACGCGCATGAACCCGGTGTCGAAGACCTATTGCGGCAAGGTCCTGGCGATGCTCGACTGAGCATAGTCTGACGCGTCCTGACGAAATTCCCTTGCGGCAATTTTGCGATGTGAATCAGTGCGCTTGCCGTGATATCCCACCTTGAAACGAGGTGGGATATGGCAGTCGATTTCAGGTTTATCATCATCRGACGCGGCATGATGGGGGCTGCCGTCGCACGGCATCTCTCCTCGATGGCCGACGGCATCGCGCTGATCGGCCCGCGCGAGCCTGAGGAGCGCAAGGCTCATCACGGTGTCTTCGCCAGCCATTACGACGAAGCGCGCATCACCCGCACCTTCGACGGCAATCTTGCCTGGGGAACCTTCGCCGCCCGCGCGCTCGACCGCTACCGCGAGATCGAGGCAAGGAGCGGCATTTCCTTCTATTCGGAGGTCGGCTGCCTCTTTGCCGCTCCTGAGAAGGGCGAGCAGGACTATATCAAAAGGGCGCTGACCGTCAGCCGGACACTCGGCAGCGATATCGAGACCATCGCGCCGTTAGACCTTCGCCGGCGGTTTCCCTATCTTGCCGTCGATCCGGATTTCAGCGGGTATTTCGAACGCAGGCGCGCCGGCTACATCAACCCGCGGGCGCTGGTGCGGGCGCAGACCATGCTTGCCGAACAGGGCGGCGTCTCGCTTATCGAGGCAACCGCGACATCCGTGCGCGATACCGGTTCCCATGTCGAGGTGACGGCAGGCTGCAGAAGCTACGGCGCTGAACGTGTGCTGGTGGCCGCCGGCGGATTCAGCAATTTCCATACACTGCTGCCGCGTCCCGTCGATACCAGGGTGATGGCGCGCACGGTCGCCTTCTACGAACTCGGCGAGCGCGAGATGGCGGTTTTCGGCGGCATGCCGTCGACGATCGTGCTCGGTGACCGAGAAGAGGATCACATCTATATCCTGCCGCCGGTGCGTTATCCCGACGGCAAGACTTATCTGAAGCTCGGTGGTGACACTGAGGCGCTTTCTTTCAGCCAGTTGGAAGATGCCGGCGCGTGGTTCCGTTCCGACGGCAGTGCTCCCGAGCGCGATCATCTCGCGCGTGTCGCCCTGCAGCTGATGCCGGAGCTTGCCGGCTGCCCTGTCACATCGGCGCCCTGTGTGGCGAATTTCACGCCGACCGGTTATCCCTATGCTGGATTTACGCAGTCGCCGCGCATCGCGGTGCTGACCGGCGGCAATTTCGTCGCGGCCAAATCCTCCGACGAGCTCGGGCGGCTGGGAGCGGTGCTTCTGGCGGAAGGAAGGCTCGGGGATCAGGATTTCGGCGGCGAGCTGACGCCGGTCTTTGGTTGAGGGGAAATGTTATGGCAGTCGATTTCAAATACATCGTCGTCGGCCGCGGGCTGATGGGGGCAGCGGCGGCGCGGCATCTGGCGCGCCAAGTGGACGGTGTCGCGGTGATTGGGCCGGACGAGCCGGATGATCGCAAGGCGCATCAGGGCGTCTTCGCCAGCCATTATGACGAGGGGCGCATCACTCGTACCATCGATCCCGACCGCAATTGGGCACTGCTCGCCAACCGCTCGATCGGCCGTTATGGCGAGATCGCCCGCGACAGCGGTATCGATTTCTATCGGGAGGTGGGCTGCGTCGCCGTCGCGCCGACGGGAGGCGATTATATCGAGAAGACCCGGCGGGCCGCCATTTCGCTGAACGTCGAAACCAGCCTTCTCGATGAGGCCGGGCTGAAGGCCGCCTTTCCCTTCTTCGCCTTTCCTGATGGGGGCACGGGCGTCTTCGAGGCGAGGGGGGCCGGCCACATCAGTCCGCGCAAGCTTGTGAAAGCCCAATCGCTGCTGGCGGAAAAGGCAGGTGCTGCCGTCATCCGCGATCATGTCATTTCGATCCGCAGCGAGGGCGGATGGGCCGCCGTCGAGACGGCCGGTGGCCTGACCTATCGCGGTGCAAAGGTGTTGCTGGCAGCGGGCGGATTTTCCATTGCGAAGAATCTGTTGCCGCGGCCGGTTGCCATGACGGTTTATGCCCGGACCGTGACGCTCTTTGAAGTAAGCGAGGCCGACGCGGTGCGCCTGGCCGCGATGCCGTCGCTCATTCTCAGGGCGCCCGGCATCGATATCTACCTGCTGCCGCCGATCCGGTATCCCAACGGCAAATTTTACCTGAAGATCGGCGGCGATCCTGACGATCTGGCGCTTAGCGACGAAGCGGAGATGCGCGCCTGGTTCAAGACCGAGGGGCGCGATACGGTGCGCGCGCATCTCAAACGCATCGTTGAAGGTCTTGTGCCCAATATCGTGCCGCTTTCGATTTCGACGGCCGCTTGCGTCGTGTCGCATACGGAAAGCGGCTATCCGATGATTGGCTATACTTCCTCGCCCGAGATCGCGGTGCTGACGGGCTGCGCCGGCACGTCGGCCAAGAGCTCGGACGAAATCGGCCGGCTTGGGGCCGAGCTGCTTTTATCAGGCGGAATCGGCGAAGAGGGCTACTCCACGGATTTCACACCGCAATTTCGCTAGAGCATTTCCGTTTTTCTCCGAATCACGGAAGTGCTCTCTCTTTTGTTCCTACGCAATTGCGGACGCAAAACCGCTGCGCATTTTTGCTGGAATAGCTCCAAGCGATATCATTTATTTCGATAGCAATTGCGATCTCTCTCGTTTATGGGAGCCCTGCCAGTTGGCTGGGCAGCCGCGCTTTACCAATGCCGAAAGGCGGTAGGGTGAGGAAAGTCCGGGCTCCACGGAAACACGGTGCCGGATAACGTCCGGCGAGGGCGACCTCAGGGAAAGTGCCACAGAAAGCAAACCGCCTGTCATGACAGGTAAGGGTGAAAGGGTGGGGTAAGAGCCCACCGCATCTCCGGCAACGGAAATGGCACGGTAAACCCCACCGGGAGCAAGACCGAATAGGGATGACGCGGCAGGCCGAAAGGCCTTCCGGCTGGTTTCCAGGCCAGTCATCCGGGTGGGTTGCGCGAGGCAGCGTGCGAACGCTGTCCCAGAGGAATGGCTGCCACGTTCCGGTTCACGCCGGAGCCTTACAGAACCCGGCTTACAGGCCAACTGGCGATTAACATCTTGCGGCGCGTCGGCCGGATTTTCACCGTAAGTCGCTGAAACTGACTGTTATCGAGCGGATGTTAATGCATTCATGGGTTGATTTTTCTCGCTTAGCCACCACTACGTGTCGTTTGTAAGATGGCGATGCTAACCCTTTGTTAAACTTAACGGCTTATAAATTTTTGATCATGCGTCCATTGCAAAATGGGCGTATCCCATTGACGCCCATATGGTCCCATGCTATCCCAAATGCGCACTGCACCAGGGCAATCACCTGCCCATTCATCGCAAAGTAAAGGCGTCTTCCTCTCCGGAAGCGTCGGAGGGGTTTTGGCTCATCCGGCTTGCGAAGCTGTGCCTGATATCGGGAGTTTCGGGCGTCTTTTGGTCCGGATCCCTGCGGGAACGGATGTTTCGTGTCATGAACCGCTTCCTTTCGAACGCGACCAACAGGATCGATGCCAAGGGCAGGGTTTCCGTGCCTTCGGCTTTTCGTTCCGTGCTGGCGCAGCGCAATGTTCAGGAGCTCTATTGCTTCCAGGACTTTGTGTTTCCGGCGATCAGCATCGGCGGTCCGGATCTTCTCGAAAGATTCGAACGGCAGATTGCTGCGGAGGATCCGTTTTCGCCGGATGCGAACGAGATGTCGCTTCTCATTCATGGAGGCGGGGTCTTCATGAAGCTCGATGCCGAGGGGCGGCTGATGGTCACGGATTTCATTCGCGGCTTTACCGGTATCTCGGACGAAGTGACCTTCGTCGGTCGGGCGGATCATTTTCAGCTCTGGCAGCCGCAGGCTTTTGTGGCCGCACAGGCGCAAGCACGAGGGGAGCGCAAGCTGGCGGGCAAGCGTTCCTGAAAGAACGAGGGAACGGAATGGTGGCGAATCCTGGCGGAGGTTCAACTGATGCCGGTGGCGGACCGGTTCGTCACATTCCTGTTCTACTCGAAGAAGTGCTTGCGGCGCTGGCGCCCGCGCCCGGCAAGCTCATCCTCGATGGTACATTCGGTGCGGGCGGTTACAGCTCGGCCATCCTTGCGGCCGGCGCCGAGGTGATTGCGCTCGACCGCGATCCGACGGCGATTGCATCGGGGCAGGCGATGGTCGCCGCCCATGGTGGTCGTCTCAAGCTTGTTCATTCGCAATTCTCGCATCTCGCCGATCATGCGCCGCAGGGCGGGCTCGATGGTGTCGTGCTCGATATCGGCGTCTCCTCCATGCAGATCGACGAGGCCGAGCGCGGCTTCTCCTTCCAGAAGAACGGACCGCTCGACATGCGCATGTCGGCCGAAGGTGTTTCGGCCGCCGATGTCGTCAACCGCGCCAAGGTCGCCGATCTCATCCGCATCTTCCATTTTCTCGGCGAGGAAAGCCAGGCGCCGCGCATCGCGCATGCGATCGAGAAGCGCCGCGCCGAAAAGCCATTTGAGACGACGCGCGATCTCGCCGGTCTCATCGAGCTCGTTACGCCGCGCAAGATGAAGGACAAGATCCATCCGGCAACGCGCGTCTTCCAGGCATTGCGCATCTTCGTCAATGACGAGCTCGGCGAACTGGCGCAGGCGCTGTTTGCGGCGGAAACGGCGCTGAAGCCCGGCGGGCGGCTCGTCGTCGTCACCTTTCATTCGCTGGAAGACCGCATCGTCAAGAAATTCTTCTCCGACCGCGCCGGCAAGGCGTCGGGTTCACGGCATCTGCCGGTCGCGCATGAGCGAGCGGCAACTTTTGCGGCTATCGGCAAGGCGATGGTTTCGGCAAGCGAGGCGGAGGCCGAGATCAATCCGCGCGCCCGCTCCGCCAAGCTGCGCGCCGGCCTGAGGACGGACGCCGCCGCCGAAGCCGCGGATATGTCGCTCTTCGGGTTTCCCAATCTTGCCAGTCTCGGAAAGCTTGGTGGTTGATATGCTGAAAACCTTCGATCTCGTGCTTATCGGCGTCATGACGGCCACCGCCGCCGTGACCTACACGATCAAGCACCGCGCCGAATTGAAGCTCGAGGAGGTTCATCGCCTCGAAGCCGAGATCAAGCTTGAGAAGGACACGATCGACCTTCTCAAGGCCGACTGGGCGCTGCAATCGCAGCCGAACCGGCTGGAGCGGCTGGTCAAGTCCTATAATGACGAATTGAAGCTGCAGCCGACGGAATCGACGGCGCTCGTGCATGCCAAGGAATTGCCGATGCTGAAATCCGAGGTTCCCGTGCCTGACGTGACGGAGGCCAAGGCCAGCGCCAAAGGCACGACCGTGGCCAGCGCCAAGAGCGCGACCGTGGCCAGCGCCAAAGGCGCACCGGACACCGCCAAGGGCGCGCAAGCCAACGCCAAGGCGCAGCCCATTCCGATGTCAGCGCCACGCGGCGAGGCAGAAGATGCAGACCAGATCGAAACCGGATCGGTGGAGGAATAATGTCGTTTCTTTCCCGCATCATGGTTTTGAAGAGCCAGGCGCATTTCTCCGCCGGCGTCTATAACCGGTTCGGCGGTCCTTCCCCCGCCGGCCTGGCGATCGAGGGATCGCGCAAGAAGAAATCCGGGCAGGCGAAAAGCCGCGTCGGCCTGCTGATCCTTGGCTTCATGGGCGTCTACGCCGTCATCGGCGGCCGTCTCGTCGAATATGCGATGAAGGATCAGGAGGTCGTCTCCAGCATTCTGCCGCCCGACCGGCTGATGGCCTCGCGCCCGGACATTCTCGACCGCAACGGCGAGGTACTGGCGACCGACATCCGCACCGTCTCGCTGTTTGCCGAGCCGAACAAGATCGTCGACGCCGACGAGGCAGTGGAGAAACTTGCAACGGTGCTGCCCGAGCTCGACGTCAGGGACACTTATAAGAAGCTCTCGGTCAAGACCTCGCATTTCGCCTGGCTGCGCCGGCAGCTGACGCCGAAGCAGCAGAGCCAGATCCTGGCGCTCGGCATTCCCGGCATCGGCTTCCGGCCGGAGAAGCGCCGCTTCTATCCGGGCGGCTCGACCGCCGCGCACATCCTCGGTTACGTCAACATCGACAACCGCGGTGTCGCCGGCATGGAGAAATTTATCGACGACCAGGGGCTTGCCGATCTCGCCTCGGTCGGCATGACCAGCGACCAGCCGCTCGAGCCGGTGCGGCTATCGATCGACCTGCGCGTGCAGAACATCGTGCGGGACGCGGTCGTCAACGCCGTTAACAACTTCCAGTCCAAGGGCGCCGGTGCCGCGGTCATCGACGTGCATACGGGAGAAGTGCTGGCGATGGCATCGGCGCCGGATTTCGATCCGAACGATCCGCAGGAAGGCGCCAAGGACGGTTGGCTCAACCGGATGACCAACGGCACCTTCGAAATGGGCTCGACCTTCAAGACCTTTTCGCTGGCCATGGCGCTCGATAGCGGCAAGGTGAAGATGACCGACAGTTTCGATGCCAGCAAATCGATCTATATCGGCGGCTTCACCATCCACGATTTTCACGGGCAGCGCCGCTGGCTGACTGTTCCCGAGATTTTCCAATATTCTTCGAATATCGGTACGGCGCGCGTCATCGACATCGTCGGCATCGATGCGCAGAAGGACTATCTGACCAAGTTCGGCCTCTTGACGAAGATGCAGACGGAACTGCCCGAAGTGAAGATGCCGAGCCAGCCGCGCGTTTGGAAGAAGATCAATTCGATCACGATTTCCTTCGGCCATGGCGTCTCGACGACGGCGCTGCAGACAGGGGTGGCCGCCGCCGCCCTCGTCAATGGCGGCAAGCTGATCGAGCCGACATTCCTGCCGCGCACGCGCGAACAGGCCGATCAGATCGCTACGCAGGTGATCAAGAAGTCGACCAGCGACAACATCCGCTATCTCCTTGATTTCAACGGCTACAAGGGATCCGGGCGTGTTGCCCGCGTGCCGGGCTTTGCCGTCGGCAGCAAGACCGGTACGGCCGACAAGGTGGTGAACGGGCGTTATTCGGCGACGCTGAACTTCAATTCCTTCATTGCCGCATTCCCGATCAATGATCCCAAATATGCCGTGATCACCTTCTGCGACGAGCCGAAGACCGGTGAGAAGCAATATGGCGGAACGATCTCCGCCGGCACCGCCGGCCCGATCGCTCGTGAGATCATCAGCCGCGCGGCCCCCATTCTCGGCATCGAGCCGAAATTCGGGGAGGGCGGATCGGCCTTGCTGGTGTCTTATTGAGTGTGAATGAATATCGACGCTGATTCGCGAGGGGTGAACCGGCTTCAAGAGAGAAAAGTGCGTTCGATGAAATTGCGAGACCTGGCCGGAGATCAGTTTCCGGAACTTGAAGCACAGCTCGAAGGCCCGGCAGGCTTGCTTGATATCTCAGGCCTGTCTTCGGATAGCCGCAAGGTGGCGCCTGGCAATGCCTTCGTCGCAGTCGCCGGCACCAAGGCGGACGGCGCAGGCTTCATCGCGGATGCCGCCGGCCGTGGCGCTGCCGTCGCGATCGCCTCCCAAGCCGTCGATGCTTCGATCCCCGTGCTTGCGGTCAAGGAGCCGCGCCGCTTCCTTTCCATCGCCGCCGCGCGTTTCCACGGCAAGCAGCCCGATACCATGGTCGCCGTCACCGGCACGGCGGGCAAAACCTCCGTCGCTTCTTTCACCCGGCAGATCTGGGCGCATGCGGGCCACGCGGCTGCGATGATCGGCACGACGGGCGTCGTTTCGCCGACGCGCAACGAATATGGCTCGCTGACGACGCCCGATCCGGTGTCTCTGCACGCGCTGCTGGCGGAACTCGCCGGAGAAGGCGTGACGCACGCCGCGATGGAAGCGTCCAGCCACGGCCTCGACCAGTGCCGGCTCGACGGGGTGAAGCTTGCTGCCGCCGCCTTCACCAATCTCGGCCGGGACCACATGGATTATCATCCCACGATCGAGGCCTATATGGCCGCCAAGATGCGGCTTTTCGATACGCTGTTGCCGAAGGGGTCGCCGGCAGTGATCTTCGCCGACGATCCGTGGTCGGCGCAGGCGATCAAGGCCGCGACCGATGCCGGTCACGACATTCGTACCGTCGGGCGAAAGGGCGATTACCTCTCGTTAAAGCGCGTCGAGCACTTCCGCCACAAGCAGATGGCCGAAATCCATATCGGCGGCGAGATCTTCGAGGTGGACATTCCGCTGGCCGGCGATTTTCAGGTGGCCAACGCGCTGGTCGCAGCGGGGCTTGCCATGTCGACCGGCGTTGAGGCGAAGGTTGCGATGGCCGCGCTCGAGAAACTCGTCGGCGCGTCCGGCCGTCTCGAACTCGTCGGCCATACAAAAGACGGCGCGCTCGCCTATGTCGACTACGCCCACAAGCCGGATGCGCTGGAAAACGTGCTGGGCTCGGTCAGACCCTTCACCACCGGCCGCGTCATTGTCGTTTTCGGCTGCGGCGGCGACCGTGACCGCGGCAAACGGCCGATCATGGGCGAAATCGCCTGCCGACTTGCCGACGTCGTTATAGTCACCGACGATAATCCGCGTTCTGAGGAGCCGGCCTCGATCCGGGCGGAGATCATGGCAGCAGCAAGCTGCGCCGCGGAAATCGCCGATCGCGCCACGGCGATCCGCGAGGCTGTTGGCATGCTGAGATCCGGCGATACGCTGATCGTCGCCGGCAAGGGGCATGAGGAAGGGCAGACGATCGGCGGCGTCACCCTGCCGTTCTCCGATCATGCGGAGGTGCGCAAGGCCTTGGAGGAGTTGAAATCTTGAGCTGGCTCTGGACGACGGAAGACATGATCGCAGCGATGGCGGGGCGCCCTTTCGGCACGCTGCCCGAAGGCATCACCGGCATTTCCATCGACAGCCGCTCGATTACTCCAGGCGAAGCCTTCTTCGCGATCAAGGGCGACCGTGTCGACGGTCACGACTACGCATCGATGGCGACGGCGAACGGCGCTTCCCTTCTCGTCGTCAGCGAGGCGAGGCTTCCCGCCATGGGCCGCCTGACGGTGCCGATGATCGTCGTGGAAGACGTGCTCGCGGCACTTGGCCGGCTCGGCCTTGCCTCGCGCGAGCGCTCGCGGGCCCGGATCATCGCGGTGACCGGATCTGTGGGAAAGACGACCACCAAGGAAATGCTGCGGCATGTGCTGTCGCCCTCCGGCAAGGTGCACGCCTCCGTCGCCTCCTTCAACAATCATTGGGGCGTGCCGCTGACGCTGGCGCGCATGCCTGAGGATACGGATTATGGCGTTTTCGAAGTCGGAATGAACCATCCCGGCGAGATCCGGCCCCTGGTGGGGATGATCCGTCCCGATGTCGCCATCATCACGACGATCGCGCCGGCCCATCTCGGCAACTTCAAGAACATCAAGGAAATCGCCGCTGCCAAGGCCGAGATCTTCGAGGGGCTCGAATCCGGCGGCCATGTCGTGCTCAATCGCGACAACGACCAGTTCAATTTCCTCGACCGCACGGCGCAATCGCTCGGCATCGAGCATATCCATTCCTTCGGCCAGCATGCCAAGGCCGAATTCCGGCTCGCAGAATTCAATGGCTCCGACGAGAATTCGACGCTGTGGCTGACGATTGGTGGCGAGACGCTGGAAGTCGCGCTCGGCGCGCCGGGCCGCCATATCGCCGAGAATGCGCTCGCAGCACTCGGGGTCGTCAGGATCGTCGGCGCCGATATGCAGAAGGCGATCGAAGCGCTTGCGACGCTGAGGCCGGAAAAGGGCAGGGGCAAGCGCCACCGGCTTTTAATCGGCGGCGGCAGCTTCACGCTGATCGACGAGAGCTACAATGCGAATCCAGCCTCGATGCGCGCGGCGATCGCGCTGCTGGCGGCCTCCGAGCCGACCGGCCGCGGACGCCGTATCGCCGTGCTCGGCGACATGCTGGAGATGGGCGAGTATGCGCAGAAGGTCCATACCGACCTTGCCGTGCCCCTGCTTGCGGCCGGCATCGAGCATGTCTGGATGGCTGGAGCCGAGATGGCTGCGCTGAAGGAATCGTTGCCGGAAAGCGTGCATGTCGACTATCGCGAGAACACGGACGAATTGACGGATTATGTATTGAACTCGGTCGCGCCAGGCGACGTGTTGATGGTGAAATCGTCTCTGGGCATCGGTTTCGGCAAGATCGTCGCCGCGCTCCTTGACAAGTTCCCGGCATTTGCCGACACGCAAAGCGAATTTTGATCGGGTAAACAAGGGGCCCTGAATGCTGATCTGGCTTGTCGAACTGTCGGAATATTTCAAATTTCTGAACCTGTTCAGATATATTACCTTCCGCACGGGGGCTGCTCTCTTCACCTCAGCACTGATCGTCTTCCTGTTCGGGCCGACGATCATCAATTCGCTGCGCATCCGGCAGGGCAAGGGCCAGCCGATCCGCGCCGATGGGCCGCAGACGCACTTCAAGAAAGCCGGCACGCCGACCATGGGCGGGCTGATGATCCTCGCCGGCATCGTCGGCGCATCGCTGCTCTGGGCCGATCTTTCCAACGTCTATGTCGTCGCCACGCTGCTGGTGACGCTGGGCTTCGGCGCGATCGGCTTCTACGACGATTATCTTAAGGTCACGAAGCAGAGCCACATGGGCTTTTCCGGCAAGGCGCGTCTCGGCATCGAATTCGTCATCGCCGGCATCGCCGTCTATTTCATGATGCGCACCGCCCTTGCCTCGGGGATTGCCGGCTCGACCTTCGGCTCCTCGATTGCCTTTCCCTTCTTCAAGGACTTCATGATCAATATCGGCATCATGTTCGTCGTCTTCGGCGGCTTCGTCATCGTCGGGGCCGGCAATGCCGTCAATCTGACGGACGGTCTCGACGGACTTGCCATCGTGCCTGTGATGATTGCAGCCGCCTCCTTCGGCGTCATCGCCTATCTCGCCGGCAACGTGGTGTTTGCGAACTACCTGCAGATCAATTTCGTGCCCGGCACCGGCGAGCTCGCCGTCGTGCTCGGCGCCGTCATCGGCGCCGGCCTCGGCTTTCTCTGGTTCAATGCTCCGCCGGCCGCCATCTTCATGGGCGACACCGGGTCGCTGGCACTCGGCGGCACGATCGGCACCGTCGCCGTCGCCACCAAGCATGAGATCGTCATGGCAATCATCGGCGGCCTCTTCGTCATCGAGACGCTCTCGGTCATCATCCAGGTCGGCTTCTTCAAGATGACCGGCCGGCGCGTCTTCCTGATGGCGCCGATCCATCATCACTTCGAGAAGAAGGGCTGGACCGAGAGTCAGGTGGTGATCCGCTTCTGGATCGTCGCCGTCGGCCTTGCCATGCTCGGTCTCTCGACGCTGAAGCTCCGGTGAGGCGGCGATGATCCCGGTCACGACGCTCAAGGACAGGAAGGTCGCGCTCTTCGGGCTCGGCGGCTCCGGCTTTGCCACTGCCCGGGCGCTGATATCAGGCGGTGCCGAGGTGACCGCCTGGGACGACAATCCCGACAGCGTCGCCAAGGCCGCGGCCGAAGGCATCAGAACGGAAGACCTGCACAACATCGACTGGAGCCAGCAGACGCTGTTCGTGCTGTCACCCGGCGTGCCGCTCACCCATCCGAAGCCGCACTGGACGGTCGATCTTGCGCGTGCGGCGGGCGTCGATATCGTCGGCGACGTCGAGCTCTTCGTGCGCGAGCGCCGCGCTCATGCGCCGGACTGCCCCTTCATCGCCATAACAGGCACCAACGGCAAGTCGACCACGACGGCGCTGGTCGCCCATATCCTGAGGTCATCAGGCTACGACACGCAGCTTGGCGGCAATATCGGCACGGCGGTGCTGACCCTCGATCCGCCGAGGGGCGAGCGCTTTTACGTCGTCGAATGCTCCTCCTACCAGATCGATCTGGCGCCGACGCTGAACCCGTCGGCCGGAATCCTGCTCAACTTGACGCCCGATCATCTCGACCGTCATGGCACGATGCAGCATTATGCAGATATCAAGGAGCGGCTGGTTGCCGGCAGCGATGTCGCGATTGTCGGCGTCGACGACAGCCATTCGGCCTTGATCGCTGACCGCGTCCAGCGGGCGGGTGTCAAGGTGGTCCGCATTTCGCGCCGCAACGTGGTGGCGGACGGCATTTATGCCGAGGGCACCAAACTCATCCAGGCCGCCGGCGGCGCCATGCTGCCTTTCGCCGATCTCGACGGCATCCAGACGCTGCGCGGCAGCCACAATGCGCAGAACGCCGCCGCCGCCGTCGCCGCCTGCCTCGCTGTCGGGGTTTCCGCCGACGACATCCGCGCCGGCCTTGCCTCGTTCCCCGGACTCAAGCACCGCATGCAGCCGGTTGGACAGCGTGGTCGCGTCGTTTTCATCAACGATTCCAAGGCGACCAATGCCGATGCCGCAGCGCCCGCTCTTTCGAGCTATGATCGCATCTATTGGATCGCCGGCGGCCTGCCGAAGGCTGGCGGCATCACGACGCTCGCTCCCTATTTTCCGCGCATAGCCAAGGCCTATCTGATCGGCGAGGCGGCGGCGGAATTCGCGGCGACGCTCGGCGAGGCCGTGCCTTACGAGATTTCGGGTACGCTGGAGCGCGCGGTCGCGCATGCGGCAGCCGATGCCGAACGCGACGAGAACGTTGCTTCAGCGGTGATGTTATCCCCGGCTTGCGCAAGCTTCGATCAGTATAAGAACTTCGAAGTCAGGGGCGATGCCTTCGTCGGCCACGTGGCAGCGCTTGACGGGATTGCGATGCTGATCGGTCCGGCAACAGGAGAGAAATGACATGGTAAGCCGCGCGGAACGTGGGCCTCTGGCCGATTGGTTCTGGACCATCGACCGCTTCTTCCTGGCGATGTTCATCTTCCTGATGGGCATCGGCTTCATGCTGTCGTTTGCGGCATCTCCTGCGGTCGCCGAGCGCATCGGGCTCGAGCCTTTCCACTTCGTCAAGCGCCATGCGGCCTTCATGATCCCCTCGATCGGCGTCATGCTCGGGCTGTCGTTCCTGACGCCGCGCCAGGTGCGACGAACCGCGATCCTGATCCTGATCATCTCGGTCGCCATGATGGTGCTGGTGCTTTTCGTCGGGCAGGAGGTCAAGGGTGGCAGGCGCTGGATCTGGATCGCTGGCCTTTCCATCCAGCCGTCTGAATTCATGAAGCCTGCCTTCGTCGTGGTCTGCGCCTGGCTGTTTGCCGAACATGCGCGCCAGCCGGAGATCCCCGGCAATCTCTTTGCGATCATCCTGTTCGGCATCGTTGCGGCACTTCTTATCGCGCAGCCGGACCTCGGCCAGACCATCCTGACCACGGCCGTCTGGGGCGGGATGTTCTTCATGGCCGGCATGCCATGGATCTGGATCATGCTGCTCGGCATCGGCGGCGCCGGTGGCCTGCTCAGCGCCTATTACGTCTTCCCGCACGTCGCCGGCCGGATAGACAAGTTCATGACCGGCGAGGGTGATACTTTCCAGATCGACACCGCGCGCGAGGCGATCATCCGCGGCAGCTGGTTCGGCCAGGGACCGGGTGAGGGTATCGTCAAGCGCATCATCCCGGATGCGCATACCGACTTCATCTTCTCTGTCGCTGCCGAGGAATTCGGGATCGTCTTCTGCATGGCGCTCGTTGCGCTGTTTACCGTGCTGGTGCTGCGCGGCCTCTCGCATGCCTATCGCGAGCGGAACGACTTCAACCGCTTCGCCGTCGCCGGCCTCGTGCTGCAGATGGGCATCCAGTCGATCATCAATATCGGCGTCAATCTCGAACTGCTGCCGGCGAAGGGCATGACGCTGCCGCTGATTTCCTATGGCGGCTCGTCCATGGTGGCGATCTGCGTCACCGCCGGCTTCATCCTGGCGCTGACGCGGCATCGACCGGAAAAACGCGCGCAGGACCGGAGCCTCTTCCGCGTCCCGCACGGCATGCCGGCGGAGTAGAAGACCATGAGCAAAGGCATCGTGCTGCTTGCCGCCGGGGGAACCGGCGGCCATGTGTTTCCGGCGGAGGCGCTGGCCTTCAAGCTGAAGGAGCGCGGCTATTCGGTGCATCTCGTCACGGACAGCCGAGCCGAGCGTTATGCCGGAAAGTTCCCGGCCGAGGAGATCCATGTGGTGCCGTCGGCGACGATCGGCTCGAAGAATCCGGTTGCCGTGGCCCGCTCGCTGTGGACGCTCTGGAGCGGCATGCGGGCCGCAAAGAAACTGATCCAGCGGCTGCAGCCGGTCATCGTCGTCGGTTTCGGCGGTTATCCCACCGTGCCGCCGCTGCTTGCCGCTACCCGGCTCGGCGTGCCCTCGATGATCCACGAGCAGAACGCCGTGATGGGCCGCGCCAACAAGGCCTTAGCAACCCGTGTGCAGGCCATCGCCGGCGGGTTCCTGCCGGAGGGCGGTGCCGCCTTTCCAGACAAGACGGTGACGACGGGTAATCCGGTCCGCCCGGCGATCATTGCCGCGGCCGAGGTGCCTTATACGCCGTCGCATCCGGGTGAGGCCTTCAACCTCGTCGTCTTCGGTGGCAGCCAGGGCGCGCAATATTTTTCCAAGGCGCTGCCGACGGCGATCAGCCTGCTCGACGACGCGCTTCGCGTGCGCCTGCGCATCACCCAGCAGGTGCGTCCCGAGGACATGGAGATGGTCAGCGGCTGCGTCGCCAAGCTGGAGATGGGGGCCGATATCGCACCCTTCTTTACCGACATGGCCGAGAGGCTGGCGAGGGCGCATCTCGTCATCTGCCGTTCGGGCGCCTCGACGGTTTCGGAAATCTCCGTCATCGGGCGGCCTGCCGTGCTCGTGCCTTACCCGCACGCTCTCGATCACGACCAGGCGGCGAATGCGGCGGCACTCGCTGCGACCGGCGGGGCGAAGGTGATTGCCCAGTCAGAGCTTTCGCCGGAGAAGATCGCGGCGATCCTGACGGCTGTCATGAACGATCMGGAAAAGCTTTCGCACATGGCGGCGGCAGCGAAACTCGCCGGGAAACCCGACGCAGCAAACTTGCTTGCCGACATGGTTGAGGCTATTGCCGCCGGACGGACAATTGCGGAATTCAAGAGGACACGCGCATGAAACTGCCGAAGACGATCGGTCTCGTCCATTTCATCGGCATTGGCGGCATCGGCATGAGCGGTATTGCCGAGGTGCTGCACAATCTCGGCCACAAGGTGCAGGGATCGGACCAGGCCGACAGTGCCAATGTCCAGCGCCTGCGCGACAAGGGCATCGAGGTATTCGTCGGTCACCGAGCCGAAAACCTGGGCGAGGCCGAAGTCGTGGTCGTCTCGACGGCGATCAAGAAGAGCAATCCGGAGCTCATCGCCGCGCGCGAAAAGCTGCTGCCGGTGGTGCGCCGTGCCGAAATGCTGGCCGAGTTGATGCGCTTCCGCAATGCGATCGCCATCGGCGGCACGCATGGCAAGACGACGACCACCTCGCTGGTCGCCACACTGCTCGAAGCCGGTGGGCTCGACCCGACCGTCATCAATGGCGGCATCATCAATGCCTACGGCACCAACGCCCGCATGGGCGAGGGCGAGTGGATGGTGGTCGAGGCCGACGAATCCGACGGCACCTTCCTCAAGCTTCCGGCCGATGTCGCCGTCATCACCAATATCGACCCGGAACATCTCGACCATTACGGCAATTTCGACGCCGTGCGCGCCGCCTTCCGGCAGTTCGTCGAGAACGTGCCGTTTTACGGCTTCGGCGTCATGTGCCTCGACCATCCCGAGGTGCAGTCGCTGGTCGGCCGCATCGAGGACCGCAAGATCATCACCTATGGCGAGAACCCGCAGGCCGACGTGCGCTTCAAGAATGTCCGCATCGACGGCACGCGCTCGATCTTCGACGTCGAAATCCGCCGCCGCCGCACCGGCCAGGTGATCGAGCTCAAGGGGCTGGTCATGCCGATGCCCGGACGGCATAATATCTCCAACGCGACGGCGGCGATTGCCGTTGCCAACCGGCTCGGCATATCGAGCGCCGATATCGCCAAGGGGCTTGCTTCCTTCGGCGGCGTCAAGCGGCGCTTCACGCTGACCGGCGAATGGAACGGGGTGCAGATCTTCGACGATTACGGTCACCATCCCGTCGAGATCAAGGCTGTGCTGCGCGCTGCCCGCGAATCCTGCAAGGGGCGCATCATCGCGGTCCACCAGCCGCACCGCTATAGTCGTCTTGCGAGCCTGTTCGAGGAATTCGCCGCCTGCTTCAACGATGCCGACAGCATCTTCCTGGCACCTGTCTATGCAGCGGGGGAGGATCCGATCGAGGGTATCGATTCCGTGTCGCTGGTTTCGCGCATAAAATCCGGCGGCCATCGCGACGCCCGCTTTCTCACCTCGGCGGAGCTTTTGCCGCAGATGGTCGCGGAGGTTGCAAAGCCTGGCGATTTCGTGGTTCTGTTGGGGGCTGGGAGCATCACATCCTGGGCAGCGGCGCTGCCCAAGCAACTGGAAGGCCTATCGGGAAAGTCCGTATGAAACAGGTGAATGGGGAAAAGCTTCTCGCGTCTCTCGGAGAGGGTGTAAAGGATATCCGCGGCCGTATCACGCCGGATGCCCCGATGGACCGCGTCACCTGGTTCAGGGCCGGCGGCCTGGCTGAGCTGATGTTCCAGCCGCATGACATCGACGATCTCATCGCCTTCCTGAAGATATTGCCGGAAGAGGTGCCGCTGACGGTGGTCGGCGTCGGCTCCAACATCCTGGTGCGCGATGGCGGCATTCCCGGCGTCGTGCTGCGCCTGTCGGCCAAGGGGTTCGGCTTCGTCGAGCTCGCCGGCGAAAACCGCATCCTGGCCGGCGCCATCTGCCCTGACAAACATGTGGCGGCGATGGCGATGGACAACGGCATCGGCGGCTTCCATTTCTTCTACGGCATTCCCGGTGGCATCGGTGGCGCGGCGCGCATGAATGCCGGGGCCAATGGCGTGGAGACGCGCGAGCGGCTGATCGAAGTCCATGCGGTCGACCGCAAGGGCGACAAGCATGTGCTTTCCAATGCCGAGATGGGCTATTCCTACCGGCATTCGACCGCATCGACAGATCTGATCTTCACCTCCGTGCTGTTCGAGGGCTATCCGGAAGAGCGCGCGCAGATCCGCGCCGAGATGGACGCCGTGCGCAATCATCGCGAGACGGTGCAGCCGGTGCGTGAAAAGACCGGCGGGTCGACCTTCAAGAACCCCGCCGGCCATTCGGCCTGGAAACTGATCGACGAGGCAGGCTGCCGCGGCCTCGTCATCGGCGGAGCGCAGATGTCGTCGCTGCACTGCAATTTCATGATCAACATGGGGCAGGCGACCGGCTACGACCTCGAATATCTCGGCGAACAGGTGCGCCGCGAGGTCTTCGAAAAAGACGGCATCAAGCTCGAATGGGAAATCAAACGTCTCGGCGTCTTCATGCCCGGCCGTGAGGTGCACCCGTTTCAGGGTGTGACGAGCGAGTAACGGTTACTTCACCGCAAGCTTCAGGCCTTCGCGCGGCGTGACCAGGGGCGACCAGCCAAGCACGTCGCGGGCACGGGATATGTCGACCTGGAGGGAGCCACAAAGACGTTGGTAGACGGCGTCCTTTCCCGTGACTCTCGCGCCCATCTGCAACAAGGCGGGGGGAAAGGGGAGCAGCATCGGTTTGACACCCAGCCCTGCGGCAATCCCTTCAATAAGCCCTGGAGTCGAAAGATCTTCTCCATCGCCTGCGAGAAAGGTCTCGCCGGCTGCCTCGGGATGCTTCATCCCGGTGATGATCAGATCGATGAGATTTGGAAGCGCGACCAGTGTTCGGCGGTTCTTCAGCGACGCGAAGGGGAGCGGTATCTTCTTCCGGACAAGTCCGACGAGCAGGGCGAAATTGCCCCTCGCGCCGGGTCCATAGACGAGCGGCGGGCGAATGACGACGACCTCCACGCCTGTTCGGGCGGCGATTTCATGCAGCCCGATTTCAGTTTCCAGCTTCGAGATGCCATAGGGATCGATCGGCATTGGCGTATCGTCGTGCCGGAAGGGCCGATCGTTCTCCTCACCGTTGACCTTGATGCTGCTGATGAAGACGAACCTTTTTACGCCCGCGCGGGCGGCCTGCTCGGCGAGGTTCAACGTCGCGGCGGTGTTAATCCGCCGAAACTCCGCAAGCGGATCGGCTGCGCGGTCGTTCATGATGTGTACACGAGCGGCGAGATGGACAATGACATCAACACCCTCGAGAACTGCTGCCCAATCGGTTTCGCTTGTTATCTCGATGGGGAAATGCCGCACAGATGTCGGGAAGCTGGCGGCTGCAGATCGCGTCGTCACCGCAAGCTCGCATATCCGTTCTCTATGCAGTCTTTCGACGAGAGGCCCACCGACAAAGCCGGCTGCGCCGGTAATGAGGCTTCGCATGATCTGTTCCCCGTTTTGCCGTGAGTGTTCCGGTTAACCGGAAGTGCTCACGGCATCAATAAAAAAGCCGCGACGGTGGCCGTCGCGGCTTGTTGTTGACTTGCTACTCGAGGTTCAGACTTCCTCGCGGCCCGACAGCCGGATGCAGACCAGCGAGATCACCGCCGAGGCGGCGAGGTAGTAGCCGACATAGTCGAGGCTGTAATGGGTGGCGAGCCAGGTGGCGATATAAGGAGCGAGCGAGGCGCCGAAGATGCCACCCAGATTGAAGGTCATAGAGGCGCCGGTGTAGCGCACCATGGTCGGGAAGGGCGCGGCAAGGGCAGCGCCGATCGGACCGTAGGTGAAGCCCATCAAGGCGAGGCCGATGATCGAGCACAGGAAGGCGCCTGTGAGACCGCTGGTCAACAGCGTCGCGTAGAAGAAGCCGAAGATCGCGATGGCAATCGTCGTCAGCGTCAGGATGGTGCGGCGCGAATAGAGATCGGAGAGCCAGCCGGAGAGCGGGATCGTCAGGCCGAAGAAGACGACGCCGACAAGCTGGACGACCAGAAACTGTTCTCTCGTATAACCGAGCCCACCCCTTTCCAAGGGTGTCGTGCCCCAGGAGAGCGTGAAGACCGTCATGAGGTAGAACAGCACGAAGGTCGCGACGGCAATGAAGGTGCCGAGGATCAGGCTGCGCAGATGACCGCGGAAGACCACCTCGATCGGCACGGCGACGCGCTCGTGCTTTTCGACGGCTTTGCGGAATTCCGGCGTCTCAGCAATCTTCAGGCGGACATAGAGGCCGACGGCGACGAGGGCGAGGCTGGCGATGAAGGGAATGCGCCATCCATAGTCGAGGAAATCCTCGTTGCTCATCGTTTCCGCCAGGATGAGGAAGAAGCCGGAGGAAAGGATGAAGCCGATCGGCGCGCCGAGCTGCGGGAACATGGCGTACCAGCTGCGCTTGCCGGGAGGAGCGTTTTCGGTGGCAAGCAGGACGGCGCCGCCCCATTCGCCGCCGAGGCCGAGGCCCTGACCGAAGCGGCAAAGCGCCAGCAATAGCGGCGCGGCGATGCCGATCGCATCATAGCCTGGCAGCATGCCGATCAAGACGGTCGAAAGCCCCATCGTCATCAGCGCGGCGACGAGCGTCGCCTTACGGCCGATGCGATCGCCGAAATGACCGAACACGACGGCGCCGATGGGGCGGGCGAAGAAGGCGATCGAGAAAGTGACGAGCGACTGCAGCGTTGCGGCGTTCGAATCGCTTGCCGGGAAGAAGAGATGCGGGAAGACGAGGACGGCTGCCGTCGCATAGACGTAGAAGTCGAAGAATTCGATGGTGGTGCCGACAAGGCTGGCGACGAGGACGCGAGCCGGGGAATTGACTTGCGCGCTGTTCGAGGCAGGAGTCGGCGATGCGGAGATCGCGTCTGTCATTTTCAATCCAATCAGTATTTTTATGAATCGCCTTGGGAGGCCGGCGGGTCTTAACGCAATTTCAGGCCTGAGAAAACGTCTCCTTGCGCCGCAGGTACCGCATCTCCACCCGCTTCTCGATCCTTGCGTGAAGCTTGCCGCGGCAATGTCCGCGCGCTTGACCGGAATCGAATTGTAACGGATTCACTTAAACTCTTGGTTGAGGTTAAGGAGGCGCGCATGCAAAAGAGTCTAGTTGCCGAGTTTCTCGGCACGTTCTGGCTGGTCTTCGGCGGATGCGGCAGCGCCGTGCTGGCCGCGGCCTATCCCGAGCTTGGGATCGGTTTTGTCGGCGTGGCCTTTGCGTTCGGTCTGACCGTGCTCACCATGGCCTATGCCGTGGGCGGCATCTCAGGCGGTCATTTCAATCCCGCCGTCTCCCTCGGCCTAACTGTTGCCGGACGGTTTCCCGCGGCGCGCCTCGTTCCCTATGTCGTCGCGCAGGTTGTCGGCGCCATCGCCGCGGCGGCGCTGCTTTATCTCATCGCCAGCGGCAAGGCGGGTTTCGAACTCGGCGGCTTTGCCGCCAACGGATATGGCGATCATTCCCCGGGCGGTTATTCACTGCTTTCGGCGCTGCTGATCGAAGTGCTGCTGACCATGTTCTTCCTGATCATCATCCTGGGATCGACCAGCAGCCGGGTGCCTGCCGGCTTCGCGCCGCTTGCGATCGGCCTCGGACTGACGCTGATCCATCTCGTTTCTATCCCCGTGACGAACACCTCGGTCAATCCGGCGCGTTCCACCGGCCAGGCGCTTTTCGTCGGCGGCTGGGCGCTGCAGCAGCTCTGGCTGTTCTGGATTGCGCCGCTTGCGGGTGGGGCGCTTGGCGGGCTCGTCTGGAAATTCCTCGACGACGCCGACTGACTACAGGACATCGAACTATCCCATTGAGCCCGCGCGGTTTTTCCGCGCGGGCTTTTCTGTTTCCACGGAACGATGGGCACCTTCGCTCCGACACTCCCGAAGGCGCGAAGGTTAAAAAATCATGGGCGCGGCAATATGGAGTTAACGAAAGTAAACACTTCATTAACCATAATGATGCTCTAATGCACCCAGGTCGGACAAAGGCCTGAAACGGCGCAGACAGCTTCGCGCAAGCGTCGATTTCGAAAATGAAAGTTATTTTTGGGGGTGTTGATGAGTCGCAAGCATGTCGCTGTCCTGATGGGCGGATTTTCCTCGGAAAGGCCCGTCAGCCTTTCCTCGGGAAAGGCTTGCGCAGAAGCCCTCGAGGCGGAAGGCTTCGACGTGACGCGCATCGACGTGGCGCGCGACGTTTCCGAGAAACTTGCCGCGCTGAAGCCCGATGTCGTCTTCAATGCGCTTCACGGCCCGTTCGGCGAGGACGGCACCATTCAGGGCATCCTCGAATATCTCGAAATCCCCTATACGCATTCGGGCGTGCTTGCCTCGGCGCTGGCGATGGACAAGGCCAAGGCGAAGCGTGTCGCTGCCGCCGCCGGCATTCCGGTCGCCGAATCGCAGGTGGTCAACCGTTTCGCCTTTCCCTCGACGCATCCGATGAAGCCGCCCTATGTGGTGAAGCCCGTCCGCGAGGGGTCGAGCTTCGGCGTCGTCATCGTCACGGAAGATCAGGCGCATCCGCCACAGATCGTCAGCTCGCCCGAGTGGCGTTACGGCGAGGAGGTGATCGTCGAGCGCTATGTTTACGGTCGCGAGCTCACCTGCGGTGTCATGGGCGAAACGCCGCTCGGCGTCACGGAAGTGGTGCCACAGGGACACAATTTTTATGATTACGACTCCAAGTATGCGGCGGGCGGTTCAAAACACGTCATCCCCGCGAAAATTTCACCGAATATTTACCAAAAAATACAAACATTGTCCCTAAGGGCGCATCAGGCAATCGGTTGTCGCGGCGTCAGTCGGTCCGACTTTCGTTACGACGATCGTTTCTCCGAAGACGGCGAAATCATCTGGCTGGAGGTCAATACCCAGCCAGGTATGACCCCAACCTCGCTCGTGCCCGAAATGGCCGGTCATGCCGGCTATTCGTTTGGTCAGTTTCTCCGGTGGATGGTGGAGGACGCGTCTTGTTTGCGTTGACAGTCAAGAGGATTGGGCGCCCCAGCCATCATGCCGTGCTTCCGATCATGGAAGCCGAAGAGCGGTTCGTGCTGCCGCGTCCACTGCGCCGCGTCACGCGCTTCCTGATCAGCCTCTGCAGCGGCCGTATCCATATTCCTGTTCATACGGGTACGGTCTCGGCGCTCGCCTTCCTGGCTGCGACGGGGTTTTACGGTATGTCGCTTGGCGGCCACACCGAAGCTGTCGCGCAGGCGACGACGACGGCGGCGGGTTTTGCGATCGAGGACGTCAAGGTCTCCGGCAATTCGGAGACCTCCGAAATCGAGATCCTGCAGCTGATCGGCCTTGACGGCACGACCTCGCTGGTGGCCCTCGACGTCGATGCCGCCCGCCGGAAGATCGCGCATCTTCCCTGGGTCGAAAGTGTCGAGGTCCGCAAGATCTATCCGAAAACGATCGAGGTGAAGCTCAAGGAGCGCCAGGCCTATGCGATCTGGCAGCACGGGCAGGAGCTTTCCCTGATCGAGAAGAACGGCAGCGTCATTGCACCGCTGCGCGACAACAAGTTTTCGGCGCTGCCGCTCGTCGTCGGCCGCGATGCCGAAACGGCGGCGGCTTCGCTCGACGACGCCTTCTCGAAGTGGCCCGACGTGAAGGCCCGCGTGAAGGCCTATGTCTGGATATCAGGCCGTCGCTGGGACCTGCACATGGACAATGGCGTCGTCGTCAAGCTGCCGGAAGATGGCATCGACCAGGCACTGGCGACGCTTTCGAAGTTCGACAAGGAGCACCAACTCCTGGAGCGGGACATTGCCGCAGTCGATCTCCGACTGTCCGACAGAACCGCCATCCAGCTGACGCCGGAGGCGGCGGTCCGCAGGCAGACGGCAGTGACGGAGCGTATGAAAGAATTGAAGAAGGCGGGGCAAAATATATGAGCTTGTTCGGTTCATCCCATTTCGGATTGCCGCGCCTGAAGCCGCTTTCGTCGAAGCGGTCACATGTCGTTTCGGTGCTCGACATCGGCTCGACCAAGGTCGTCTGCATGATCGGCCGGCTGACGCCGCGCGAGGAAAGCCAGATCCTGCCGGGTCGCACGCACAATATCGAGATCATCGGCATCGGCCACCAGCGTTCCCGCGGCATCAAGACCGGCGTGATTGCCGATCTCGACGCGCTGGAAGGCGTCATCCGCCTTGCAGTCGACGCGGCGGAGCGCATGGCGGGACTGACCGTCGAGAGCCTGATCGTCAACCTGACGGCTGGCCGGCTCGGCAGCGACATCTACACCGCGACGATCGATCTCGGCGGCCAGGAAGTAGAGCTCAACGATCTGAAGAAGGTGCTGTCGGCCGCTTGCCAGCAGTCGCTGCGCCAGGACCGTTCGGTGCTGCATTCGCTGGCGACCGGCTTCTCGCTCGACGGCGAGCGCGGCATCCGCGATCCGCTGGCGATGTATGGCGATGCGCTCGGCGTCGACATGCATGTGGTGACGGCGGAGCGCTCGGCGCTGAAGAACCTCGAACTCAGCGTCAATCGTGCGCATCTGTCGGTCGAGGGCATCGTCGCCACGCCCTATGCATCGGGTCTTGCAGCTCTCGTCGACGACGAGGTCGAACTCGGCTGCGCGGCGATCGACATGGGCGGCGGCACGACGACGATCTCGGTCTTTGCCGAAGGCAAGCTCGTTCATACGGACGCCGTCGGCCTCGGCGGCCATCACGTCACCACCGATCTGGCGCGCGGCCTTTCGACCCGCATCGAGGATGCGGAGCGGCTGAAGGTCGTGCATGCCTCGGCGCTTTCGAATTCCTCCGACGAGCGCGAGCTGATCTCGATCCCGCCGATCGGCGAGGACGATCGCGACCAGCCGTCGCAGGTGCCGCGGGCACTGGTTTCGCGCATCGTATCGGCGCGAATCGAGGAGACGATGGAACTGATCCGCGACCGTATCCAGCGCTCAGGCTTCAGCCCGATCGTCGGCAAGCGTGTCGTGCTGACCGGCGGGGCGAGCCAGTTGACCGGCCTTGCCGACGTGGCGCGGCGCATCCTTGCCCGCAACGTCCGCATCGGCCGTCCGATGGGCGTCTCGGGGCTGCCGACGGCTGCCAAGGGTCCGGCCTTTTCGACGGCCGTCGGCCTGATGATTTATCCGCAGGTCGCGGACATGGAGACACATGCGTCACAGAGCGGTCTGCTCATGTCGCTTGGAGGAAATAACAGCCGCATAGCCCGCATGGGCCAGTGGCTGAAGGAAAGTTTCTGAAATTGAGTAATTGGCCGGCGTGGCGATGCGGCCAGAGAGAGAAGGAACAGGTACCATGACCATCAAGCTGCAAAAGCCTGACATCACAGAGCTGAAGCCGCGCATCACCGTGTTCGGCGTTGGCGGCGGTGGCGGCAATGCCGTCAACAACATGATCACCGCCGGCCTCCAGGGCGTCGACTTCGTCGTCGCCAACACGGATGCGCAGGCGCTGACGATGACGAAGGCTGAGCGCATCATCCAGCTCGGCGTCAACGTCACCGAAGGCCTCGGTGCCGGCTCGCAGCCGGAAGTCGGCCGCGCGGCCGCCGAGGAGTGCATCGACGAGATCGTCGATCACCTGAACGGCACGCATATGTGCTTCGTCACCGCCGGCATGGGCGGCGGCACCGGCACGGGCGCTGCGCCCGTTGTCGCGCAGGCGGCCCGCAACAAGGGCATCCTGACGGTCGGCGTCGTCACCAAGCCKTTCCATTTCGAAGGCGGGCGCCGCATGCGTCTGGCCGAGATGGGCATCCAGGAACTGCAGAAGTCTGTCGATACGCTGATCGTCATTCCGAACCAGAACCTCTTCCGCATTGCCAACGACAAGACGACCTTCGCTGATGCCTTCGCCATGGCCGACCAGGTTCTCTATTCGGGCGTTGCCTGCATCACCGACCTGATGGTTAAGGAAGGCCTGATCAACCTCGACTTCGCCGACGTCCGCTCGGTGATGCGCGAAATGGGCCGCGCGATGATGGGCACCGGCGAAGCCTCCGGCTCCGGCCGAGCGCTGCAGGCAGCAGAGGCTGCGATTGCCAACCCGCTGCTCGACGAAACCTCGATGAAGGGCGCCCAAGGCCTGCTGATCTCCATCACCGGCGGTCGCGACCTCACCCTCTTCGAAGTCGACGAAGCCGCGACCCGCATCCGCGAGGAAGTCGATCCTGACGCCAACATCATCCTCGGCGCCACCTTCGACGAATCGCTCGAAGGCATCATCCGTGTCTCGGTCGTCGCAACCGGCATCGACCGGGCGATGAACGAAGCCGCCGAGCGGAACCTCCAGCCGGCAGCAAGGCCCGCTATCCGTCCCTCCGCGGCTGTTGCTCCGGCAGCGGCCGCAGTTCAGCCTGCCCCCGTGATGCAGGCACCGAAGGCCATGGATCCGATCGCGCAGACCATCCGCGAAGCCGAGATGGAACGCGAGCTCGAAATTCCGGCCCCGCGTGCTGCCGCACCGCTGCAGCAGCCCGTAGTACAGCAGGAAACCTTCCGTCCGCAGAGCAAGATCTTCGCGCCTGCACCGGAAGCTCCGGCAATGCGTCCGGCCCCGGTGCAGCAGCAGGCTCCGGCGCCCGTCATGAGCCAGCCTGTCATAAGCCAGCCGGTTCAGCAGCAGCCGGTCCGGCAGGAGCCGACCATCCGCCAGGCGCCCGAACCGGTGCGCATGCCGAAGGTCGAGGATTTCCCGCCGGTCGTCCAGGCCGAACTCGACCACCGCACGCAGCCGGCTTCCGCGCATGCGGCGGAGGAGCGCGGTCCGATGGGCCTGCTCAAGCGAATCACCAATTCGCTTGGCCGCCGCGACGACGACGCCGTTGCCGCCGATATGACCGCCGCACCGCCGGCCGCTTCGCAGCAACGCCGTCCGCTGTCGCCTGAGGCAAGCCTCTACGCACCGCGTCGCGGCAATCTCGACGACCAGGGCCGGGCAGTTCCGCAGGCCCGGATGATGCAGGAAGACGACCAGCTGGAAATCCCGGCATTCCTGCGTCGCCAGTCGAATTGAGTGCGTGCTTCGGCACCGTTCATGCCCGGGATCAAGGTCCCGGGCATTGCTGTTTTTCAGCCCGTGATTCGCGAGCAATTTCAATTGCGTGACTTCGTAACAAAGCGAAAGAAACAGTGATTTGGATTGGAGCGCCGGCGCACGTAAGTATGGTGCAAGGAAACTGCACTAGGAGACCTTTCGACAGGCTCCTTGTGCAGAATGAACGATGACCGTGCCGATCGGACAGACCGCCGGTACGGAAGAATAAAGGCAGAATTTATGGCAATTGGCTTGCTGGGTTTTCAAACGACGGTATCGCGTCCGGTGACGCTTTCGGGCATCGGGGTGCATTCGGGCGCTAACGTCTCGATCACCCTGAACCCGGCCGAATCGGACACCGGCGTCATTTTCCAGCGCCTGCATGACAATGGCGACATCACCGAACTGAAGGCCGTCTCCTCGCAGGTCGGCAATACCGACCTCTGCACAGTCCTCGGCTTCTCTCCCGCCCATTCGGTCGCGACGATCGAGCATGTCATGGCCGCCGTCTATGCGCTCGGCCTCGACAATGTGGTGATCGAAGTGCAGGGCTCCGAAATGCCGATCATGGATGGCAGCTCGCTGCCCTTCGTTGAGGCGATCGAGCAGGTCGGTCTCGTCTCGCTCGGCGTCAAGCGCCGCTATATCCGTATCACCAAGCCGGTGCGGATCGAGCATGGCGGCTCCTGGAGCGAATTCCGCCCCTATGACGGTACGCGCTTCGAAGTCGAGATCGATTTCGACTGCCCGCTGATCGGCCGGCAGAAGTGGGCCGGTGACATGACCGCCGCCGTCTTCAAGGCCGAGCTTTCCCGCGCCCGCACCTTCGGGTTCATGCGCGATGTCGAGCGCCTCTGGGCGTCGGGCCATGCGCTCGGCTCCTCGCTTGAAAATTCCGTCGTCATCTCGGACGACAACACCGTCATCAACGTCGAAGGGCTGCGTTACGCCAAGGATGAATTCGTCCGCCACAAGACGCTCGATGCCGTCGGCGATCTGTCGCTTGCCGGTGTCCAGTTCATCGGTTGCTACCGTTCCTATCGCGGCGGTCACAAGATGAATGCCAATGCGCTGAAGGCGCTGCTCGCCGATCCTTCCGCCTACGAGGTTGTGGAGACGTCGACGCCGCGCCAGCGTGTCGCTGCCCGCGAACTGATTGCAGTCAGCGCTTCGGAATTCGCTCCCTGGTCGGCATGACCTCCAGCATATTCTCAAGACCAGGCCGCCTCTTTCCCGGAGGCGGTTTTTTTATGTCCGGCCATATCTGCGGCAATAAACCGATGCTTGGCCGCCACAGGTCGGGAAGAAGTTGAAAAGCCGATCATTCTGCGGCTGCTGCCACAAAAATGCGTTAATGCCTTATCATTGCGTTGCTCTTGATGCACATTTGTGGCTAGAAACGCCAGCGAGGCGTGGCTGCCGTGGAGAGAGCGGCAGCAGTGGGGTTCTTTCGAATGGGTTATGCAGGATCTGAAGGTATGATGAAGACAGCGCGCGCTTTGTTCGCATCGCTTCTGGTGCTCAGCGCAGGCGCCTCGATCTCCGGTTGCCAGTCGGATCCCGACATCGACATCACCAAGCTCGGTCTCGAAACCGATCCGCCTGACGTGCTCTACACCCAGGGTCTTGCCAATATGAAGGCCGGCAACATGGCGGAAGCGGCGCGCAAGTTCGACGCGATCGACCGCGAGAACCCGTTCTCCGAATGGGCGCGCAAAGCGCTTGTGATGAGCACCTTCGTCAAATACCGCCAAGGCCGTTTGGACGACGCGCTTGCATCGGGCAACCGCTACATGTCGCAATATCCGAAGTCCCAGGATGCTGCCTATGTGCAGTATCTCATCGGTCTCACCTATTCCAAGCAGATCGTCGACGTGACGCAGGACCAGCGCGCCTCGGCCAAGACGATCGAGGCGATGCAGGCCGTCATCGACAATTATCCGAACTCCGAATATGTCGACGATGCACAGGCCAAGATTCGCTTCGCGCGCGACCAGCTCGCCGGCAAGGAAATGCAGATCGGCCGCTACTACATGGAGCGGAAGGAATATCTCGCCGCGATCTCGCGCTTCCGCATCGTCGTCGAGAAATATCCGAATACGAACCAGATCGAAGAGGCCTTAGCGCGTCTCGTCGAAGCTTATTATTCCATGGGCATCGTCGACGAGGCGCAGACAGCCGCTGCCGTTCTCGGTCACAATTACCCCGACAGCCAGTGGTATGCTGATTCCTACAAGCTGCTGCAGAGCGGCGGTGCCGAGCCGCGTGAAAACAAGGGCTCGTGGATCGCAGCAGCGGGCAAGAAACTTCTTCTCGGTTCCTGAGGCCAATGCTGATCCAGCTTTCGATCCGCGATATCGTCCTGATCGAGCGGCTGGATCTTGCCTTCGAGACCGGCCTCTCCGTGCTGACGGGCGAGACCGGGGCGGGCAAATCCATCCTGCTCGACAGCCTGTCGTTGGCGCTCGGTGGGCGCGGCGACGGCGACCTGGTGCGCCACGGCGAGGATAAGGGCCAGGTGACGGCGGTGTTCGACGTCGGCATGGAACACGGCGCCCGCATACTCCTGCGTGAAAATGGCATCGACGACGAGGGCGACCTGATTTTCCGCCGCCAGCAATCGGCGGACGGGCGCACCAAAGCCTATGTCAACGACCAGCCGGTCAGCGTGCAGCTGATGCGCCAGGCCGGGCAGATGCTGGTCGAAATCCATGGACAGCACGACGATCGCGCCCTTGTCGACACCAATGCCCACCGCACCCTGCTCGATGCCTTCGCCGGCCTCACCGACGAGGTTTCAGAGGTCTCCAGGCTCTATCGGCTGTGGCGCGACAGCGAGCGGACGCTGAAGAAGCACCGGGAGAAGGTGGAAAGCGCGGCGCGCGAAGCCGACTACCTGCGCTCGTCGGTCGAGGAACTCGAGAAGCTCTCGCCGCAGGATGGCGAGGAGGAAGAGCTCGCCGATCGCCGGCAGAAGATGATGAAGGCCGAGCGAATCGCCGGCGATATCGCCGAGGCGTCCGAATTCCTGAACGGCAATGCCTCGCCGGTGCCCCATATCGCCTCGCTGGTGCGCCGGCTGGAGCGTAAGAGCCATGAGGCGCCGGGACTGCTCGAAGACACCGTGACGCTGCTCGATGCCGCGCTCGATCAGCTTTCCAACGCGCAGATGGAAGTCGAGGCGGCACTCCGCAAGACCGAATACGATCCGAGAGAGCTGGAGCGGGTGGAGGAGCGGCTTTTCGCGCTCAGGGCCGCCTCGCGCAAATATTCCGTTCCCGTCACCGAACTGCCGGCGCTTGCCGTGCGCATGATCGCCGATCTTGCCGATCTCGACGCGGGCGAGGAGCGGCTTGCGCGGCTCGAAGC
>NZ_JBFUAY010000006.1:0-108420 GCF_056406015.1 Rhizobium sp. P1_E1
GAGCAGCAGGAAGTGATCTGATGTGACCTTGGTCTTGAACGGATGATCGGCCTCGTCGCGCCAGCCGGGCAACAGCCGGTCGATGCCGATCGGGTCGACCACGGCGCCCGAGAGGATATGCGCGCCGACTTCCGCGCCCTTCTCCAGCACGACGACCGACAGCTCCGGATTGACCTGCTTCAACCGGATCGCCGCCGCAAGACCGGCAGGACCGGCGCCGACGATCACCACGTCGAATTCCATGCTCTCTCGACTTTCGTCTGCGTGTTCTTCGGTCATGATAAATGCCTGACAAATCTCGATGTTGGGATGAGATGGGGGTCAGCGAGTTGGCCGAGCTGGAACGTATCCGTAGTCGTAGAACCCGCGTTGTGTCTTGCGACCGAGCCAGCCAGCTTCGACATATTTGACCAGCAGCGGGCATGGACGGTATTTGCTATCAGCCAACCCTTCGTGAAGGACCTGCATGATGGAGAGGCATGTGTCCAAACCGATAAAATCTGCCAGTTCGAGTGGCCCCATCGGATGATTGGCGCCGAGCTTCATGCCGGTGTCTATGGCTTCTACGTTTCCAACACCCTCATACAGAGTGTAAATCGCTTCGTTGATCATAGGGATGAGGATACGATTTACGATGAAAGCCGGAAAATCTTCGGAGACGGTGACCGTTTTGCCGATGGATTCGGCGAAATCCTTGGCTATGGCAAATGTCTCTTGATCAGTTCCGATGCCGCGAACCAGCTCGACGAGCTTCATAACCGGTACGGGATTCATGAAGTGTATCCCTATAAAACGATTGGGCCTGTCGGTTGACGCCGCGAGCCGCGTTATGGAGAGCGACGATGTGTTCGTCGCCAAGATCGCGTCAGGCTTCAGCACGGTGCACACATCCGTAAAGACTTTCCTCTTGATGTCTTCATTCTCGCTGACCGCTTCGACGACCAAATCGGCAGTCGCCAGATCCGAAAGGGAGAACGCTCCCTTTATTCGGGAGATCGCCTGCTCAGCCGCCTCGGCCGGCATTTTGCCGGTTTCCGCCTGGCGCCCGAAATATCCGGCGCTCGCTTCGATGCTCGCGCGAATTCGACTTTTGTCGAGATCGTAAATCAGCGCCTCATACCCGTGTCTCGTCACGACCTCGACGATCCCAGTACCCATTTGTCCGGCACCGATGACGGCGACGGTAGAAATCTTATTCACTACAGGCATGCTGCCTCTCGCTAATCCGGAGGTTGAAGGACGGATCTGTGCCGAATAGGCTATCGGGGAATTAGGAGAACGCCTGGAGGTCCGTCTGGGCACGCCCAAGGATCAGGGCATGGACGTCGTGGGTCCCTTCGTAAGTGTTGACCGTCTCCAAGTTCTGCGCGTGGCGCATGACGTGATATTCGATCTGAATGCCGTTGCCGCCATGCATATCCCGGGCTTGCCGAGCGATATCCAGCGCCTTTCCGCAGTTGTTACGCTTGACGAGCGACACCATTTCCGGGGCCATCTTGTGCTCATCCATCAGCCGGCCAACGCGAAGCGAACCCTGCAGTCCGAGCGTGATTTCGGTCATCATATCGGCGAGCTTCTTTTGATAAAGCTGCATCCCTGCAAGCGGCTTCCCGAACTGTTTGCGGTCCAGGCCGTATTGACGAGCGCGGAACCAGCAGTCCTCCGCGGCTCCCATAACGCCCCAGGAGATGCCGTAGCGGGCGCGGTTGAGGCAGCCAAACGGCCCCTTGAGGCCGGAAACGCCGGGCAGAAGCGCATCCTCTGTGACTTCGACACCGTCCATTACGATTTCGCCTGTGACCGAGGCACGCAGCGAAAGCTTGCCACTAATCTTCGGGGCCGAAAGGCCCTTCATGCCCTTTTCGAGAACGAAGCCGCGTATTTCATTGTTGTGAGCCTCGGACTTGGCCCATACGACGAAGACATCGGCAATCGGCGAGTTCGAGATCCACATCTTCGAGCCGCGCAATCGGTAGCCGCCCTCAATTTTCTCGGCGCGGGTTTTCATACCGCCGGGATCTGAGCCTGCGTCAGGCTCAGTCAGGCCGAAACAGCCAATCAGTTCACCCGAAACGAGGCCCGGCAGGTACTTCTTCTTCTGCTCGCCAGAGCCGTAGGCGTAGATCGGATAAATGACCAGCGAGGACTGCACACTCATCATCGAGCGATATCCGGAGTCGATGCGCTCGACCTCGCGAGCGACCAGACCATAGGCAACATAGGATGCGTTCGCGGCCCCGTACTCTTCAGGCAGCGTCACCCCAAGAAGGCCAGTCTGCCCCATCAACCTGAACAGCTCTGGGTCGGTCGCTTCTTCGAGATAGGCGTCATGGACGCGCGGCAAGAGTTCGGATTCTGCGAAAGCCGCAGCGGACTCGCGGATCATCCGTTCATCTTCGGTCAGCTGGTCGTCGAGCAGAAACGGGTCGTTCCAAGTAAAGGCCAAGATGGTCGTCCTCCCATTGAGGTTTTTGGCAGTTCGAATTTGACGGAATTAAAGCCGCTTTTTCGCGACTGAGAAAGCGAGGTTTACTCATCGGCCCATGAGCTATAGTAATACCTCATGGCAAACCTCTCGCGAAGGCTCCTTCCCTCCACCTCGGCTCTCGCGGCGTTCGATTCCGTCGCGCGGCTGGGCACCTTCTCTGCGGCAGCGGAGGAGCTTTCCCTGACACAGGGAGCCATCAGCCGGCAGATCGCGTCGCTGGAGGAACAACTCGGTGTTTTACTGTTCGAGCGCACCAGCCGTGGTGTCAACCTCACAGAGGCGGGCACAAACTATGCCCGTGCAATTGCCAGCGCTCTTGCGGAAATTCGTTCCGCTTCACTGCAGGCCATGACCCAACAACATAGCGATCAACTCAATCTTGCCATCTTGCCGACATTCGGCACCCGCTGGCTGATGCCGCGCATTCCGCGATTTGTCGCCAGACACCCCGAGATCACGTTGAACTTCGCCACACGCATTGGCGTGTTCGATTTCGATCGCGACGACATGGATATGGCGATTCATATCGGCCAGCCCGATTGGCCCGGTGCGGAAAGCACATTTCTTATGGAAGAGATGGTAGCACCGATCGCGTCGCCACTTTTTCTCAATTCACATCCCATCGTGAAGGTTGAAGATCTGCTTCGCATGCCGCTGCTGCAGATGGCGTCCCGTCCCGGGGCCTGGAGCCATTTTTTCGAAAGCCTCCAGGTCAACGGCACCCCGTCGCAGGCCATGCGGTTCGAACAGTTCAGCAATGTGGCCCAAGCCTGCATTGCTGGATTGGGGCTCGCGTTGATGCCGCTTTTCCTCATCGACTCCGAGCTCGCAAATGGCCAGCTCGTTCAAGCCTTTCCACATCAGGTCAAAAGCACCAGCGCCTATTATGCGGTCGCGCCGCTGAGCAGGAAGGACTTCCGGCCTGTCGTTGCGTTCCGCGCATGGTTGCTGGAAGAGGTCGCGCGTTACCAGGAAGGCATTATCGGCTGATAGCGGGAGCCGATGAAACCATACCTAAGACACCTTCGATAAATCTGGGATGTCGCCAGGGGCTTCGCCCTTTCGCTCCTGTTCGTTGCGAGCGTCGCTTGACTCCTCGGCTAAATCCTGTCAATTTATGCTAACGTTAGCACAAGGAATGCGCATTTGCACCTTCAATTGAAGAAAGCAAGCATGCAGGCGAAACGCCTCACGACCAGCAAGGCCCTGGTGAAGGACGTTCGGCTGCTCGGCCGCCTGTTGTGCGAGGCTATTGAAGCAAGCGACGGCAAGGAAGCCCGTGAGGTCGTGGAACAGGTCCGCAGCCTCTCGGTTACCGGTCACAAAAGGACCGGCCCGCACCTGAACGACAAGCTCGCCCCGTTTTGTGCAACCATGCCTCCCCAAACCCTCAAGCGTGTGATCCGCGCGTTCAGCCAGTTTTCTCAACTCGTGAACATTGCCGAAGACGCACACCAAACCAGGATGCAGCGCTTCAGCATCGTCGATCGTGAACCTGCCATGCCGGGAACAATTGCCAGATCGCTTTCCGTTCTGGCTGCGGCCGGGGTAGAGGCGAAAGATATCCGCAGACTGCTTCTTGAAGCGGTCGTCTCGCCCGTTTTCACAGCGCACCCGACTGAGGTTCGGCGCAAGAGCGTTATCGAAATCGAGCAGGAGCTTGCACGATGCCTGACGCAGCTCGACCAAGCCGGCCTGATTGAGCAGGAGATAGGTCGGTATCAAGAGGACTTGGAAAGGGCGACGACGACGCTTTGGCAAACGAACAGCCTTCGGGGACGGCGACTTCAGGTCGTGGATGAAATCCTCAATGGCTTGTCCTATTACGACAGCACCATTTTCCGGGTGATCCCGGAGGTATACCAGATTCTCGAAGATCAGCTTCGAGACTCACCCTGGAGTTTCGGCGAGGACGCGCTGCCGCCATTCCTGCGCATGGGTTCCTGGATCGGTGGCGACCGGGATGGCAATCCCTATGTCAACGGCGAAACCATGAGGGAGGCGCTCCGGTTGCAGAGTGAGAGAGTTTTCTCGTTCTATCTCGGCGAAGTGCACAGCCTTGGCGCCGAACTTTCCTTGGATGACCGGTATGTGAAAGTCTCGCAGGAGCTTCAGCGCCTCGCGACCGACTCCCCCGACAGATCGGAGCGGCGCCGACACGAGCCATATCGCCTGGCGATCTCAGGCATGTATGCTCGCCTGGCGGCCACGGCACGTAAGTTCGGCAGCACGGAACTGGTTCGCGAACCTGTGGCGGCCGCCCCTTCCTACCTGTGCCCTGCCGAATTCGCCAAAGACTTGGCGACGATCAGCAAATCCCTGACAGCCAATGGCGCAGAAAATATCGCCACTGGAAAACTGCGCAGGCTCCAACGTGCCGTGGACGTCTTCGGTTTTCACCTTGCCAGTCTGGATTTGAGACAAAATTCCGAGGTTCATCAACGGGTTGTTCATGAGCTTTTCGAGAACGTGCGGCCTGGCACACGTTATGAGGCGTTAGCCGAGAGTGACAAGATCCGCTTGCTCACCGAGGAACTGCGGTCTTCCCAGCTGTTGATGACACCGCTCAGGACTTATTCGGCCGAGACGGTGTCGGAGCTTTCCGTTCTGCGTGAAGCTGCCCAAGCCCATAAGCACTATGGCCGCGTCAGCGTCCCCAACTACATCATTTCGAAGGCCGGTAGCCCCTCCGACCTTCTGGAGGTCATGGTCCTGTTCCGTGAGGCGGGGCTGTTCCGGCCCGATGAGCCCGAAGCGGCGTCAATGAACATCATACCTCTTTTCGAGACGATCTCGGATCTACGAAGGTCGCATGACGTGATGCAAACAGTTTTGGCCGTCGAAGCCTACCGGACATATGTGGAAGCGCTCGGCGGCAAACAGGAAATTATGCTCGGCTATTCGGACAGCAACAAGGATGGCGGTTATCTGACTTCGGGATGGGAACTGTATAAGGCAGAAACGGCCTTCATCCAGCTCTTTGAGCGTGAAGGCGTTCGCCTCAGCCTGTTTCACGGGCGCGGCGGTTCCGTGGGCCGCGGTGGCGGCCCAAGCTATGAAGCCATCACCGCCCTGCCCCCTGGCGCGGTTGCCGGATCGATACGGCTGACGGAGCAAGGCGAAGTCATTGCGGCGAAATATTCCAATCCGGCACTGGGTCGTCGGAATCTCGAACTTCTTATAGCCGCGACGCTGGAAGCGTCCTTGCTGCCTGCCGACGCACAAGAGCCGGATCCCGAATATCTTGGCGCCATGGAGGAACTGTCCGACCTGGCCTTTGGCGCCTATCGCCGTTTGGTTTACGAGACCGAGGGGTTTGAACGGTTCTTCTGGGAAGCAACGATCATCGGCGAAATCGCAAAACTGAACATTGGCAGCCGCCCAGCCTCACGCAGTTCCTCATGTCGCATCGAAGACCTGCGTGCGATACCCTGGGTGTTCGGCTGGTCGCAGAGCCGCATGATGTTGCCGGGTTGGTTTGGATTCGGTTCGGCCGTGCGACAATGGCTGGCCGGACACCCCGACGGATTGCAAATTCTTCAGGGAATGCACCGGGACTGGCCTTTCTTCCAGACACTGATTGCGAACATGGAGATGGTGTTGGCCAAGACCAACATGGCGATCGCGGCGCGGTATGTGGGCCTCACCCCTGATGCATCCACCCATGAGAAGATTTTTGCGCGCATAAAAGACGAATGGGAAGCGACGACAACTGCACTATTCGGCATAACGGATCAGGCCTCGCTGCTCGCGAATAATCCGGCACTCAAGCAGTCGATCCATCATCGCTTTCCCTGCCTCGACCCGCTTAACCACATGCAGATCGACCTTCTTCGTCGCCACCGTGCCGGAGAAGGCGATCAGGACACTGAAGAGGCGCTGCATCTGACCATCAACGGAATTGCAGCAGGGCTACGAAACAGCGGGTAAAGAGCGCCAATGTGGATGGCGTAAGCCTATTTTTCTTGACCTCGACAAAGCTGCTGCGCTAACGTTCGCATAAAATTGGGAGGAAATTCATGAGACGAACCGTGCTGTTGACGGACTACGCCTGGCCGGATGACAAAGTGGAGCGGGAAGTAATCGAGCGGGCCGGGCTTACCCTCGTCAGCGGTCCGGCCGAGCCGTCTCCGCCTGCTGAGATCGACGCTTTGGCTGCAAGGCATCAGCCGGACGCGATTCTGACCTGCTGGGCTCAAGTTAGCGAGACGGCAATCGCTGCGTCTCCTAACCTCAAGATCGTCGCTCGTCTCGGAGTTGGCCTGGACAATATTGCAGTCGATGCAGCGACGGAGCGGGGGATATGGGTGACGAATGTTCCCGATTATTGCGTTGCAGAAGTGTCTGACCACGCCGTGGGTTTTGCGATTGCCTGGGCCCGCGGGCTGATCCACTTCGACCGCGAGGTTCGCTGCGGGCGCTGGGACCCGGCTTCGGCAAATCTCCGCAGGCTTTCGGAGCTGACCTGCGGCATCGTTGGGTTTGGTCGTATCGGCCGTGCGACGGCAGCAAAAATGCAGGCGCTCGGATGCCGGGTTAGAGCACATGATCCCCATGCCTCGAATGTTCCTGTGGATGTGGAGCTTGCCGACTTCGATAGACTTCTGGCCTCGAGCGATATCGTCATCGTCCATGCGCCACTCTCGCCGGCGACGCGTCATCTGATCAACAGGGACGCCATCTCGAAGATGCGTCGCGGAAGCCTGCTGATCAACGTCAGCCGCGGCGGCGTTGTCGATACGGCCGCGGTGATCGAGGGTTTGGAATCCGGCATTCTGAGCGGCGTCGGCCTTGATGTCCTCGAGGATGAACCACGCGTTCCACAGGAGCTGATCGCTCATCCCGGCGCGATGATCACTCCGCACGTCGCCTTCTCCTCGGATGCTTCGCTGATCGAGCTGCGCCGCCGGGCGGCGGAGGAAGTCGTCAGGGTTCTCTGCGGAGAGAAGCCTGAACAACCCCGCAACAGCCCCCGCCGCTAATGCCGCAAGGACACTGGGTTCATGTCTGTAGATGAGATGACGATTTTCGATGAGTTCTTGCTGAAGAGCGGTTTGAGGAGCGCTTCCGAGGAGGCGGTCTACAAGCCTCTGACGGGTGGTGTTTCTTCAGATATCTACCGTGTGGAGCTTCCTGGCCGGCTCATCTGCGTGAAACGCGCACTTCCCAAGCTCAAGGTATCCGCCGATTGGCAGGCGCCGGTGTCGAGAAATGTGTACGAATGGAACTGGATATCCTTCGTAGCGCAACACTTCCCTTCTGCCGTTCCGACGCCTCTCGCACACGACGCGTCGTCTGGCATCTTCGCCATGACGTTTCTTCCCGGCGATCAATATCCGCTGTGGAAGACCGACCTGCTCCACGGAAGCGTTGACCGAAAAGCGGCAGAGCTAACGGGCCGGCGAATTGGACAGATCCATTCCGTCAGCGCCCGCACATCGGGGTTGTCGGAAAAGTTTGATTCTGGACCGAATTTCTATGCTCTTCGGCTCGAGCCCTATCTGGTGGCGACCGCCGCCAAACATCCCTTCGTCAGCGATCGCCTGGCAGAGCTGGTTCAGCGCACGGCCGAAACAAAGCTGGCGCTCGTCCACGGCGACGTCAGCCCGAAGAACATCCTGCTGGGCAAGAACGGCCCTGTGTTCCTGGACGCCGAATGCGCCTGGTTTGGCGACCCGGCTTTCGACCTCGCCTTCTGCCTCAACCATCTATTGTTGAAGAAGGTCGTCGCCGGACAGGCGGCATCTGAGCTCGCATCGTCATTCGCGGCGTTGACGGCAGCCTACCTGGATCAGGTCGACTGGGAGGATCGGGACGCCCTCGAGGCTCGGGCAGCAAGCTTGTTGCCCGCTCTCTTCCTCGCCCGGGTCGACGGCAAATCGCCCGTCGAATACATAACCGACGAATGCCAGCGCGAAACGGTCCGCAAAGCCGCCATCCCGCTGATCGCATCGCCTCGGCAAAAGCTGGCTGACGTAGCGCAGGCCTGGTTTCCATAACGGAACCCCACTCCTCAGGCAGCGGCATTTTTCTTTGCCGCTGCACCGATAACCGCGCGGCCCTTGTGAAATGGTCAGAAGAGCGAAACAACCACTTTCGGGCAAGAATTCCCATCACCACGACAAAACCGACATGACACTCTCGAAGCGGCGCGCGCGTCACATCGGGCGGTCGAGTAGCATAGGCCGCTGAGGTTTCGCCTGCCAGCTGAGGCTTCGCCCGTGAAAATACCAAGCCCATCGGGAAAGCGGCGCATTCATTAAAAGAGAGTATAATAAGCCATCGCGCTGGTCCCGCGATGGCAGATAAAGACTTTACATCTGCTTCGGCTCAGAACCGAGCGACCCAGCTTTCGAAAGCAACCAGGAAGCTCTCGATGAACTTCTGGGTTCCTTCATTGAGGAAGACCCCGTGATCGCCCACTAATTTGTCGGCCGTGCTCAGGTAAACTTCAGGCTGGGGCATGGTCGGCACGTTGATGTTGGTCAGGATAACCCTGAGCTGAAGTGCCGCGGCTGCGCCGCCGATGAGACCGGGAGAAGCGCCAGTCACCGCCCCGGGCTTGTGATCCCACACGCTTTTTCCGAAGGGGCGAGAACCGACTTCGATCGCATTCTTCAATGCCGCGGGTACGGATCTATTGTATTCAGGCGTCACGAAGATCGCGCCATCGCAAGCCTTGATGCGCTCGCGGAAGGATGTCCATTCCGTTGGCGGCGTCTCCGTCTCCAAGTCTTGGTTATAGAGCGGAAGCTCGCCGATCGGCACGATTTCCAGGTTCAGTCCGCCGGGCGCCACTTTCTGCATTGCACGGGCGAACTTCAGGTTGATCGAAGCCTGACGAAGGCTTCCGACCAGGACCGCGATATCTTTCTTGGACATGTTCTCTCTTCTCGCGCGAGGGATGTGCCGGCGATAGCCGGCGCCGGTGATTGTTACTGATAGGAGGCAGGGACCGGAGGAATGACCACATAGTTGCTGAAGCCGCCATCGCGTTCGCCAATGCCTGATATGGCTTCGTTCACCCGCTCAAGCGGATAGATCTTGTGCTCGAGATACGACAGGTCGAGCACACCGGTGCGGACCATGTCTGCCATTTCCTGCCCCTGCGCAGCGCTGAACCAGTTCGAGCCGATGAGTTGAACTTGCTCGTCCATCAGCCACTTCACGTCGACTGGAACATCTTCTGCGACGCCACCAACGACAACCACGCGGCCGCCCCGACGAACTCCGCGCATGGAGTCGACCACGGTCGCGGCGGGGGCTCTCGCGCCCAGCGCACTGATAACGAAGTCCACTCCCTCGCCACCGGTTTGGGCCTTCGCCCATTCTCCGGTCGAGCCTTCGCCGAGCACGATGGTGTCGATGCGGTCAGGGGCAATGGCTTTTACGCGGCCCAGCAATTCCCTGCTTCTGCCGGTGCCCAGTATTTTGGAGATCCCCATCGCAAGACCGAGCTTGGTTGCCGCGACACCAAGCGTACCGGTGATCCCGTCGATGAGGCAAACCTGACCAGGTCCAGCCTGTGCATTCTTCAGGGCGCCGTAGGATGTACCGAGGTAACCGAAGCGGCCGGCCTGCTCGAAGCTGAGGTTATCCGGCAGGCACACGAGCGAGTATTCCGGGGCGGTCATGAATTGGCTGAAGCCGCCGTACGGATAAAGATCAAAGATCCTTTGACCATCGCGGCTGGTGCTGAAGTACCCATTCAAGGTGTAGTAGCGGCATTGGCTGCGGTTGCCTGACCGGCACGCCTTGCAAGAACCGCAGGATCTGAGAGGGCTTACATAGACACGATCGCCAATCTTGACATTGGTGACCGCCTCGCCGACTTCGGCGACGACCCCGGCTGGGTCCAAACCAAACACCGCCGGAAACTTCGGCAGTGGCTGGTGGGGGAACCAGGTTGGCCAATTATTGATGACGTTGGCCATGTTGGGCACGATACCGCAGGCCCTGACCTGCACCAGCACGTCGTTGGGCCGGGGCGTGGGAATCGGAATCTCATCCAGCGACATCGGCTGATGCAGAGCATGCAGCCGAGCGGCGATCATAGTTTTAACCATTAACTCCTCCATAGGGACATCGGTCGGACCGTGCCCGACCGAATGCATTTTTTTGCAGTTTCAGACAGGTGCGCGGCACAGTGCCGAGCGGCTTTCGTCAGGGGACCAGGAACTCCTTCCCAGCCGGTCGGAAATCCGCAGGCCAGACAGTCACCCAATCCTTTCCTTGAACTTGCTTGAGCTTCGTCGATGGCTTCCCGGCATTGAACTTGCCGTCGAAAGTCCTTGGTCCGACGACCGTCTCGACGGTATTCGAGCGCAACCACGCAGCCATCGCGGCGTCGTCCAATTTCCCCGCCCCTTCTGCTGCCGCTGCAAGGATTTGCCACGCAGCATATTCGACCGCAGCCTGATACTCCGTATGCGGATAGGGGAAACCCGCCGCCTTCGCCTTGCTGTCATAAGCGCTTACGAATTCCTGGGCGCCGTGATACGTGAGGAACGGCTCGTGCTCTTCAAACCAGGTCAGAGAGGTCAAGCCGTTCGCCTTGGGGTGAGCTGCGGTCGGGCCGGGTGCCGGGAACAGATAGAATTGGTTCCTGGGCTGGTAGTCGATCCGGCTCATTGCATCGAGAAGCTGCACGGCCTCCATGCCGATCGCACCGGACCACAGCAGGTCCGGATCAGCCGCTTTGATGCGGTTCGCGATTGCGCCGAAGTCCTTCGTGCCGAACTCGTATTCAAGGCCCAGCACGTTCTTGATGCCACGCTTCTCAGCAACTTGCTGGCCGCCCTTGGCGATCGTCAGGGCCGACGGGAATTTGCTCGTGACGAACGCGATCGTCTTGGGAGGGGTCGGCAGGCTCGCATAGGCATCGAGAACAACCTCGGTATCCGTCGATTGCGGCTCGGCCCCGATCGGAAGAGACGGGAACTGCAGAGGATATGGGGCGAGACTGGGGTCCCCCAGGCTGCTCTGAACCAGCATCTTCTTGAACCGGGCGGCAACGCCCATTGCTGCGATGATCGAAGACGTGCCATAGGGCCCCATCAGGAGATCGACCTTATCGGCGGTCACCAGCCGCTCATAGAGCGTTCGAGCATTGGCGGGCAGCGATTGGTCGTCGAGAAGAACGAACTCCACCTTTCGTCCGAGAATACCGCCTTTGGCGTTGATCTGCTCGACGAACACTTCTCCGGCGAGCTTGTGGATTGTGCCTACGCCCGCAAGCGGACCCGTTAACGGCAGCGTTCCGCCGACGCGGACCGGCCCTTCTTGGGCAAAAACTCTCGGCATCGAGCTGAAAGCTGCTACTGCGGCTGCAGACCCGAGGAATGCTCGTCTATTCAGTATCATGGAATTCGCACTCATCTCATCCTCCCAGATGCTTCCGGCATGTCATCATCAGTCTCTGCCGCCGGCGGCAGGTCTCAGCTCTTCGCCAGCCCCTCTGCGTAGCGTTCCAGCGTCATAGGGTTCGGCATTTTCTCGGGGTGCGCCAGCGGCACTCCCGTAAACTCGCTGGCCTCGAAGAACCACCTCGAGACGGCCGGCATTCCCCAATGGACATTGGTGCTAAGGGCTGCCGCGTCCCAACGAATGGGCTCCAATTCCGCGTCTATCGTGGTGTAGTGATTGTTGAAGAACTCCACCCGGTGTCCATCGGGATCGCGCAGGTAGACGAATAGGACTCCGGAAGGGCCATGGCGTCCAGGTCCGCGCTCAACGCTGTCCCCATATCCGTAACGACTGGCAAAATCGCACACGGCGAAGATGTCGCTGCTTTCGGGAACCGTATAAGCAAAATGATGCAGCTGCGGGCCGATGCCCGGCACCAACGCCAGATCGAGGCAGACACCTTTGCGATACATGAAGTTCGCAATGAGATTGTCGCCGGCCGCGATATATTCCGAAGTCCGGAAACCGAGTTCGCCGTAGAACGCGCTTAGACCCAACGGGTCGGCGACCATGATCTGGCAATGATCGAGCCCCTGGGCTCGGGCGCCACGATGTTCATGCACCTCGAGGAACTTACGGGGATGGACACTCATGCTGGAGCAAAGCTCGATGCGAGCGCCCGACGGGTCGCTGACGAGCAAGGTCCGCCCTTGATTTCGAACGTCGACCCATTCCGCCGGAAGCCCCTTCTCATCAAAAAAGAACTTGGCCTTGTCGAGGTCCTCCTCCAGAAACACCCGATAACCGATCCGCCTGCACGTCGGCTTCCCGACGGCAGGTGCGAGCACGAGACTGTGATGGCAGGCCTCGGACAATCCGCGAAGGTATGAAACACCGTCCGCGAATTCTGTTTCAATCAGTCCGCCGACATTGAGGTAAAAATCTCGGCTACGCTCCACATCATTAACTTCAAGCACGACGTGGCTGAAGCGCGTGATGTTGAAGGGAGGTTTCAAATTAACAGCCGGAAGCATGTCATCCTCATCTATTTTTGCTAACGTTAGCATAAAAGGGCCGGCGCTTTTGTCAACGCATGTCATTGAGCGCGACCGGCAACCGGCCCATCCAAAATCTAACCTACAGCAGCAACCGCGGCTGGCTTTTCAGCCAAGTCTAGCGCCGACCAGCCAGCGAACGAAGCCTCTTTTCCAAGGGCCTCCTCGATACGGAGAACCTCGTTCCACTTGGCCATCCGCTCGGAGCGTGAGAACGATCCGACCTTGAGCTGCTTGGCATCCCAGCCGACCGACAGATGGGCGATCGTCACATCTTCCGTCTCACCGGATCTGGCCGAAACAATTGTTCGAAAACCCGCTTTCTTGGCAACGGAGAGCGCTTCGAACGTCTCTGTGATCGTGCCCGCTTGGTTCGGCTTGATCAGCACCGCATTGGCGCTTTTATCCTTGATCGCTTCGGTTACCCGCGCCGCGTTTGTCACGAAGAAGTCGTCGCCGATGATTTGGCATTTGGAGCCGTAGCGAGCGGTAAATTCCTTGAATCCAGCCGGATCGTCCTCAGCGAGCGGATCCTCGATAGAGACGATTGGATAGGCCTTCAACCAGCCGCCAAGCATGTCGATCATCTCGGCCGTATCGAGCTGCCGATCTTCCAATGCCAGCGAATACTTGCCCTCACGACCGAATTCGGAGGCCGCAATGTCGAGCGATATGGCGACTTCGCCGCCTGGCTTCAGACCGGCGGCCTCGATCGAACGCACCAAGGCGTCGAGAGCTTCTTCATTGCTGGTGAAGGCAGGCCAATAGCCTCCTTCGTCCGCCACGCCCTGGAGCTTTCCGGCACGTTTCATAATGTCGCCTGCCGCGCGGTAGACTTCAGCGGTCCACTCCAAAGCCTCCGCGAAAGTCGAGGCAGCAGGGCACATGACCATGAAATCCTGGACGTCTACCCGGCGTGCTGCATGCGCTCCACCTCCAAAAATCTGGATTTCCGGCAATGGCATCGTAATCCCCCTGTCGGAGCCCGCGAGATACCGCCAGATCGGTTGGCCGGCCGCAGCCGCTGCCGCGTGAAGCAACGCCATCGATGTTGCCACCGATGCATTTCCACCCAGTCTGCTCCGGTTCGGGGTGCCGTCCAGCTCGATGATGGCGTGGTCCAGATCGGCTTGATCATTGGCATTCCGGCCAACCAGCAACTTGGCGATTTCTCCATTGACGGCAGTCAGGGCCTTGTTGATCCCCAAGCCGGCAAGGGCGCTGCCGCCGTCACGAAGGTCGAGCGCCTCGCCAGTGCCGGTCGATGCACCAGCGGGTGCAATGGCCCGGCCGGTCGCACCAGAGGCCAGCTCGATCTCTACCTCAACGGTGGGCCTGCCACGGGAATCCCAGACGCGACGGCCCTGCACTTTTCGGATTTCGGTGTTGGTCATGTTCAGTTGGTCCACAAGGTCAGATTGAAATTGAATCATCGGGCCTCACAGGCCGTCATCGTAATCCGTCATATCGGGGGTCCGTGCGCCAACCAGCACCACGGCGATGGTTGCCGGTTTGTCGCTCTTGTTTCGCCAGGCGTGACGCGTTCCGTTCTGGACGAAGGCGTCGAATTGGCGCAAACGGGTCTCATTGCCACCGTCGAGTTCCATCCAGATCTCGCCGTCCAGAACAATTCCATAATCGACGGTGGGAGTTTGATGTTTGCCATCCGGCTCGAAGCGCTCGGCCAAACCTGGACTGACCGCCAGGTTCTCCGCGAGTGCCGCCGGACCATCAAAATCCGGAGACATAAAAACGGCATCTGGTGGGAACGTTAGCACTAGGAAGCGCGTTTCGCCGGGCTCCGGAACGAAGCTTGTGACCAGCGGAGTTGGATCGGTTCCGTTGAATGGAATGGCCGTGGACGTCGAAGTCGACCAGATCATCCGCGATACCAATCCAGGGATCGTCCTGAATATGTCTGTGCGGGGAACGGCGCCGTCCTGGGCGAACCTGGCAGCACCCTGACTGCCGTGTTCCGTCACGACGCGCCGGAGATGTAAGGGAACCCTCCCGTTCGAATTTTCAGATACCAAGATACGCCTCCCTGATGCTTGGATCATTGATGAGAACCTCCGGCGCTCCGGAGGCCGTTACGCGGCCTTGCTCGATCACGTAGGCCTGATGGGCAATTTCTAGCGCCTTGTTCACGTTCTGCTCGACGAGCAGCACCGCTACGCCTCGCTCATTGATCATCTGGATGATTTTGAACATTTCCCCGACGATCAAAGGCGACAGCCCGAGCGACGGCTCGTCCATAAGCAAGACGCGCGGCTTGGCCATCAGGCCGCGGCCGATCGCAACCATTTGCTGCTGCCCACCCGACAAGGAGCCCGCCAACGAATCCTGGCGCTCTTTCAGAATAGGGAAAAGCTGAAACACCTCAGCGAGCGTGGCGTCGCGCTCCGCCCGAGCCACCGAGCGGTAGGCACCGAGCAACAGATTGTCGAGGACCGTCATCGCCGTGAAGAGACGGCGCCCTTCCGGGACCACTGCTATGCCGTAATCGCAGACCCGATGGCTCGGCACCTTGGAAACGTCGTTACCCTCGATAACGATCTTTCCTTTGTGCGGACGGAGAATTCCGGCGATGGCATTGACCAGCGTGCTCTTCCCTGCCCCGTTCGGACCGACGACCGAAACGATCTCGCCTGGCTTTACACTGATAGACAGGTCCCACAGAGCAATCGCATCTCCGTAGCCGACCTCGATCTTATCGACCTCAAGCAGCATGACTGGCCCCCAAGTATACGCTGACCACAGCTGGATCTCTCATCGTTTCGCTTGGATGCCCAAGCGCCAGGACCTTGCCTTGATCCAGTACCGCGACGCGGTCCGCCAAGGCGACAACCGCCCGCATGAGGTGTTCAACGAAGATGATCGTCGTACCGCCAGCCTTGATCCGCTTGATCATTTCAACCGCGTGGTCGACCTCGGCCGGATTCAAGCCACAGAGCACCTCATCGAGCAGAAGCAGACGCGGTTTTGCGGCCAGCGCTCTCGCGAATTCGACAAACTTTCGGTCATGCAGGTTCAATGCTGCGGGGAGCACGCCGGCCTTCTCAGCCAGGCCAGTAAAGGCGAGCGCCTCCCTAGTAACTGCGTCGACCACAGCCGCGCCCATGCCATCTGCGCTACCAAATTTCGCGCAGAGCTGAACGTTTTCGAGGACAGTCAGATTATCGAACAAGCGCGGGATCTGGTATGTCCGCGCCACGCCCTGCTGCGCGATCAGATGTGGTGACCGACCGGAAATCTCCTCGCCTTCCAATGTGATCGTACCGGAGGTCATGGTGTAGTGGCCGCTGATCATGTTGATCAATGTGGACTTGCCGGAGCCATTCGGCCCAACCAGAGCCAGGATTTCACCCCGCCAAACATCCAGCGTCACGCCAGTCAAGGCGCGGATACCACCGAAGGATTTGGTGACATTCTCGCATTTGAGAAGCACCGGACCGGAACCTGCTGCGGCTAGAGGCGCGAACTGGGTAACGGCCTGAGCAGCCGTCTCCGGTGCGCCACTTCCGCCGCGCCTGTCGGCAAACCTGCGAATAAGGCTGGGGACGATGCCGGACGGCAGCACCAGGATTACAACTATCAGCGCAAGAGCAACGCCGGCACGGCCGAATTCCGCATGAGCGCCGCTGACGATAGCGCTCTGCAACACGGTGATGATGACCGCGCCGATCGCAGGCCCAGCCCAATGGCGAGCGCCGCCGAGGATGCTCATGAGCACGACATAGAGAGGAACAGTCACCGCAAACGTCTCGCCAACCGTGACGTAGCCTACATATACGGCGTGAATCGCACCCATTCCGCCTGCAAGTGCCGACGAAATCGCAAACGAGATCAGCTTATAGCGAAATGTCGGAACGCCTTTCACCTCTGCAACGTCTTCATCGTCGTGGATTGCGAGCAAGCCCTGACCGAATTTACTGTGAAAGATGAAGTACGATGTCGCCAGCGAAGCAAGAACCGCGATAAGCCCAAACATGTAAAGGGAGCCGGACGCCGTCACACCGATCATCGGGATTTCGATCCCCGAGAGGAATACGCCTGTGCCCGAGTCCAGCGAGGTGTTTGACACAATGGCCGCGACAACGAACGTCACCGACAGCGTCAGCAGCGCGAAGAACTCACCGCGCAGAGCTGCGGAACGAAAGACAACCAAGCCAATCAGAGCGGCGATCGCGGCCGCCAGCAGCGCTGCAGCAGGTATCGTCGCGACGAAAGGCCACGACAACTGCGTCGTCAGCGTGGCAGTTGTGTAGACACCAATCCCGAAAAATGCTGCGTGACCAAAACTCCAGTAACCCGTGTAACCGCTCAGGATGCCCCAGCTCGTCGCCAGCACGACCCAGAAGAAGATGATGTACAGATAGGAAAGGTAGTAATCCGCCATTCCCAGGTAAGGCAGCAGGGCCAGGACCGCTACGATAGGCGCCGTGATTAGAAGCTTTTTCATAGTCAAATCACCGGTTTGCGCAAGAGGATGACGATGAGCACGCTGAATGCTACGAGTGGCGCCCAAGCGGGATTCACAACGGACATGGTAAGGCTTTCGGCCACGCCAATCAGCATTCCGGCGCCCAGTGCACCGATGGGGCTGCCCAATCCTCCAATGATGGCGACGGCAAATACGACCCCTATCCAGGCCTCGATTTGAGATGGTGCCAAAGTTCCGATCAGGGCGATGAAAACACCCGCGATACCCGCTGTCGCAGAGCAAAGGCCAGCCAGAATATATGACACGCGAGCAGAATTGATGCCGAAGGCTGACGCTACGGGGGCGTCATGAGCGGCCGCACGCAGCGCCTTTCCGAGCATGGTCTTGTTCAACGCGTACCAAGCCGCTCCAGCAAGCACCCCGGCGCAAACAAAAGCGGAAAGATCCAGCACGGGCACAAAGATCGGACCGAGCCGGATGGTGGTCTGGGCATAGGGTGTTTCATAACGAAGGAAGTCAGCCGACCAGATCCATTGGATCAGCGACTCGATCAGGATCGTGACGCCGAACGTCACCAGGAGAGACGCGAATTCCTTCACCTGAAAGCGTACGAACACACTGTGCAGCGCAACGCCGAGCGCGAAAAACAGCGGCGCGATCACCAGAACGCTCAAATATGCCGGGACGCCGTAAACGGTGCCAAACTGATAGGTCAGGTAAGCGCCAAGGAACGCCAGCGCGAAGTGACTGAGGTTCACCAGCTTCAACAAGCCCCAGCTCAGGCTGAGACCCATCGCCAGCAGGCCATAGATCCCACCCAGCAAGACGCCACCAACAGCGGATTGCAAGAAAAGAGCAAGGGTCATCAGCATCCACGTCCTTCTGTGGATACGATGATCGGTTCCAGGAGCACCAGACCATCCATACGTTATGCCTCCTCCATTTGCGCTAACGTTAGCACAAATATTCGTCCCACAACGAAGCCTCTGTGTCAACAGCATTCCGCAGGTTAATTCGTTGGTGGGTCCTTCTGCGAGCGCGGGGACACCAGGTAAAATATCTAAAATTTTTAGATCAACAGTTTGAAAATATAGAAATTTATAAACGCATCCTGATCATCGCGCCCAGGCATCATGGGCGAAAATTCGAGCACGTTGATTTGGCATAATCGTTTGCGATATCGGAGTTTGACAACCGGGGCGTCAATGCTATCGTTGGCGAAAGTGATCATTAGAGCCAAGCACAATGGTAACAATTAAAGATATCGCCGCCACACTGCAAGTTTCACCTTCAACCGTAGGTCGCGCTCTTGCCGACGATCGACGCATCAGCGTCGAGATGAAGCGAAAGGTGAACGAAGCTGCAACTCAAGCGGGGTACGTTGCCAATCGTTCCGCACGCATGATGCGTGGGGTTCAGAGCAATCTCGTTGGGCTGATCGTCCCAGATATCCGGAACAGCTTTTATTCAACTATTGCCCATGCTCTCTCGCGGTGCCTTCTTTCAGCGAATTACCAGCTGACCTTATGTGAAACCGATGACGACAGAATGCACGAGCTTCGCCACATCAAGGAACTCACAAGCGTCAACGTCGCCGGGATCATTCTGGTCCCGAGCGCAAAACCTCATCCCGATTCTGCGCGAATCCTGAAGATGACGCCTCACATCCAACTGCTGCGAAAGGCGCCGCTGCTCGGCGAACAATGGTTTGGGATTGATGACAGACGGGCGCTCTACGAAAGCACTGAACATATCATCAATGAAGGTCACAAACGGATCGCTTATATCGGCGGCACGGAAGAGCTTCCCACTGGCGCAGCCCGCGTGCAGGGTTTCCGGGATGCGGTGAAGAGCTCCGGCCACACGATCACCGTTCATGAGGAACTGGGCGCGCCTTCGTCACCCGAATTCGGACGGGAGGCCGTGCGTCGCCTTCTTTCCTTAAAGGATCGACCGACGGCGCTTGTGATCGGTGCGGTACAAAACACTTCCGGAGTCATTGATGAAATACAGGACCAGGCTTTGCGCGTTCCCCGCGACATTTCCGTCATCGGGTTTGGCGATGAACTTGGGTATCGATGGTGGGGGCCGGGACTTACGACAGTCCAGTTGCCTGTTTCGGAGTTGGCAACGGCTTGTGGGCTTTGGTTCCTGCATCATCTTCAGAACAAGGGCGACCTAAGCAAGCCCTACAGCTTCATCTCTCCGCCCCAGTTGATCATTCGCGGCAGCACGAGCGCTCCGTGAAACGCCGGCAGGATGTCGATCTCCCGCAGCAAGCCGCCAAATCAGAGAGAGGCGCCCGTCCAGCGACGTGCACCTCTCTTTGATTGGCTGCGATTCATCCCATATCCCAGGGCCGGACGCTGAAAGGTCTGGAATGATCTTGATGAGACGCCGCCAAAACTATGCGGCAAGCCGAGGCGGACGCCGCTTCCACGCCGCCCGCTTGCTCACCGGTACCCATCCTCAAGGTCGATTTTCAACGCGCCCATGAGACGAACACCGGAATTGTACCAGGCGACGTTGATTGCGAGTTCGACAAGCTGCTTCTCCGACAGGAACTTTGCAATCCCGTTCCACACTTCATCGGAAACATCGACGTGCAGCGTGGAGTCCTTGGCAAAGGCCATCACAGCCTTTTCCTGCTCGTTAAAAAGGCTCGAGGTCTCGAAGTCCGGAATTGCTTGAAACTGCTCTTCCGTCAGGCCTGCCTTGAGGCCATGAGAATGGTGATGCTTCACCTCGTACTCGGAATTTGTGCAGTATCCGACAGTAAGGATCGCCATCTCACGCAGCTTCGGGCTGAGGTCAGCAGCCCGGACCGCGTTTGCGTAGGTCAAGAAGTCGTCGAGGATCGCGGGAGCATTGGCGAGCGCAAGGAAAATGTTTCCGGTCGGAACCTTCCTCTCCTTCAGCAGGCGCTCATTGAGCGTGGGTTGCGTCTCGGCCAGTTCGGTATTCGGGATATATTTTACTCGTGCCATTTCTCCGCCCTCAGCTTGTCTTCGCAAATCTTCCTGCCCGAAGGTCTATGGTCAAAACCGGCCCTCGGCCAAATGCTAACGTTAGCATTAATAACACTCGAGAACTTAAGGTCAACCGAAATTTTCGCCGCGTAAATGCAAAGCTGTTTGTCAAGAATCGCCGCTCGTCTACTTAATGCGGCGCAGGAACCACGGGATTCTTCAAAACACCGATACCGGGGATTTCCACCTCAAGATCGTCGCCGGGAACGATCGGACCGACACCTGCAGGCGTACCGGTCATGATCACATCGCCGGCCAGCAGCGTCATGAAGCGACTCAAGTAAGCAACGATGTCAGCAACTGAGTAGACGAGGTCTCGCGTATTCCCCGCCTGTTTGACGGTGCCGTTCTGACGAAGGATGACGTCAAGGTTCGTCGGATCGAGATCTGTTGTAATAGCCGGACCCATCGGCGCAAAAGTATCATAGCCCTTACCTGCCAGCAGGCAACCGAACTTGCTTTCCTGCCGCTGTATAATGCGGTCACTGATATCATTGCCACATGTGTAGCCGAGGACGTGCTGCAAGGCATGTTCCTTGCGGATGTGGCGTCCGCCTTTGCCTATGATGGCGACCAGTTCCGCCTCGTAGTGGACGATTTCGCCATCACTTGGATATTCAATGGCATCTCCGTTGCCGCTGGCTGCCGTGCTTGGCTTCATGAACAGCACTGGGAGCGTCGGCTGCTCCTTTCCCGACTCGTCGGTGTGCTGCCGGTAATTGTACGCGACCCCAAATATGCGAGGCCGCTCTACCGGGCATAGTAGGCGGACGTCGTAAAGATAATCCATCTGCCCGGTTCGCTCGATTGCCTGGAAGGGATCGCCAATAATCCGCTCGATCCCGCCCTCGCTTTCGACCCCGTAGTGAATTCCATCGGCTGACTGGTAGCGTACAATCTTCATTGGGACCTCCATTTTTGCTAACGTTAGCGCAAGCACGGGGATTTCGTCAACATACTTGCCTTCCGTCGTCAGCCAGGTCATCCGTAACAAGGCGGTTCGGGCACCTCTGCCCGCGATCGCCGACCTCGAGAATGGGGCCGCCCGCTCCTGGTATCGATCTTCCACCGCAAATGTGCATACGCCTGCCCTGCGTCTCCCCGTCCTCTCTGCAGCGGTGGGCGACCGAGACGGACGCGGTACCGTTTTGATAACTGGCAACCGACGATGGACCGTGTGGGGTCAAGAAATGCGGCTCGTTGAGTTTCTGTAGGGCGGGCGACAGATACCCTGATGCGAGATTATGGGATATCCGCTGACAGACTTTGATACAGCCGCTGCCGAAGATCGTTGCTCAGAACGCCAACATTGCAGTCAGCAATTGGACACTGCCTAACTCGGCGAGACGTCGGGCCCACCGGCGGCTCTTTGAATTAAGCGAGCAACCACTTCAGTGCGGTTCTGCGCCTGCAACTTGCGCATGATGTGTTGCAAATGCATCTTCACCGTATGCCCCGACAAATTGAGTTTTCCTGCAATTACCTTATTTGAACAGCCGCATTGCAACTCTGCGAGGACATCCGCTTCCCGGGGAGTGAAATCAGCAAACGCCAAGTACTGCGTCCTATCATCCAAGCTCTTTTCGGCCTCATTTCTGGCCGCACTATGCTCGTTTGAGCCTGCTGTAACAGCTCCCAATAGCTGCGGGAAAAATGTTCCTCCTGCCAGAACGAGGCGAAGACCGGCAAGGGCAATGTCAATGGGAAGTGAAGTCGAGAAAAGGCCGCGGATGCCCATCTTGAGCGCCTGACGGGCTATGATGGCGTCATCCGTACCTGAGAGCAACGTGACAGGCGCCTCAGGAAAACGTGCAGCAATCGCCGCGAGATCATCCCGCAGGCTGGTGCTCTCAACACCTCTGCCGGCCAGACCTAATACAATCAAACGCACCTCAGCTCCAAGAGCTCGATCGAGACTCTCGGTCGAGATCAGATCTATAACGTTCCACCCGGTGAGTTCACGCTCAAGAAGCTTCACCACGGTGGTGCGCGCCAATGTAGAATGCTCAACGATGATCACAGTTGGTGCATTGCGCCCCGTACGGCGCCTAGTTCTATCAATGTCGGACACTTGCGTGCTCCCCAAGAGTATTTGCAACGCAACAGCTGATTATATTATTCCTGTTCTCACTACATGTCATGATAAAAAGTGAGTGTATTTCAGATATCAATAGTCTGATCTCTCATGATAATTCTTATAGTCTATAAGATTTCATCGATAGATAACTGGGCTTGCAGAGAATATTTAAGAGATTTTTCGTGTAGGCTTGCTGGTTCGACTTGTCGCTGCAGACTTTCCAGCCTTCGCCGAATTCACGTACGGCAAGGGGGTCAACAAAGCTTTCAAAGGTACTGTAAATGCAACCGATCTGCGACAGACCCATTTAGGAAAGAGTCATTGGATAGAACGAACTGCCGATCGGCCGGGCTTTGTTTCCATATCTCAATTCAAAACAGTCGCAGACCCGGCAGCAAAATGACAAACGCGAAAAGAAACAAAAGCCTGAGATCGCTGATTACCCGTTATGATTAGTAAAACGGCGCTCCAATGACGCGTTAATACCAGTTGTTTCGCTCAGGCAGCACTGCGCCGGCACCGCCAGATGCCGGACAGGGTCAGGGCCCCTGGCGGCCGAAATCGGCGGCAATGCTGATGAGGTCATGGTGGAAGGTTCGGTATCTCAGTGAGCCCGCCGTTCAGTGCCATGGCGGCCAAGGAGGCGAATGCCGGGCGGCGGAAACAATATGGCTTGAAAGATCGCACGAAGAACGGTTTCGTGCAGTTGAGCCTCTGCTACAGGTGGAGTCCATCTGCTAGCTGTGCATGAAGTCCAGAATGTCGTTTACGAGAGCCGAATGGGCGTCTGTGAGGTTCCCCTCTCCGCCGTGGCCCGCGATGCCGGCCAACTGGAGCGCGTGTTGGTCATAGAGAACATGATCGATCTGCTGGGCGTCCGCCGTCCCGCCGGCGGGAACGGCAATGTTAATGGGATGGAAATAGCCGAAATTGACATCGACCATGCTGCCGGTTGACGATCCGTCCCCACCGCCGCCACCCGCGTGATTGCCGGTGAAAATCGTATCTGACGACAGGTTGAAGCCACCGCCATTGCCGCCGATGCCTGCGATCTGCACGGTGCCCTGATCGAAAATGACATTGTTCGTCTGATGGGCCTCCGCCGAGCCGCCCGCAGCGCCCACGGCGATGTTGATCGGTGAGAAGATGGCGATACTGACGTCGACCATGCTGCCGACGAAATATCCATCGCCGCCGTGGCCCGCATAAAAGTCGCCGGTCAATGTGAGCGCAGTTCCCGGGCTCATCGACGGGCCATGGCCCGCGACGTTATGGTCTCCGCCCGAGCCGCCCATGCCGCCGATCTGGGTCGCGCCCTGCAGGAACAGGGCGTTGTTCGATTGGTCGGCGTGAGCCTCCGCGCCAGGGCCTGCAGCCACGGCGGTATTGACGGGGGCAAACAGCGCGACTTCGGTGCTGACCAGTCCACCGTAGAAGAGCCCGTTGCCGCCGGTGCCGGCATGATTGACGCCATCGCCGCTGCCGATGGCAACATTGCCGCTTCCACCATTCCCGCCTATCCCAGCCATTTCGGTGGGATGCTGATTGATGAGCGCATCGTTGCCTTGGAAAGCGTCGGCACCCGAATGAGGTCCTGCAATAGCGGCATTGGACGGCATGAAGACGGCCAATGAATTGCTGCTGATCACGCCTTCGCTTATTCCATCGCCACCGCTGCCGGCGGAATTATAGCTTGGACCGGAAGCGACATCCAATGGAAGCCAGGTCGGCATCAGCGCCAGGTGCCCCGCGGCCACGTTGGAGACGAGGTGTTGATCGGTGCCCGCCTTGGGCAAGTCTTCCGATGAGGAACGAGTTTCCGCCATTACCGTCTCCATTCGCGGTCAACCGCACGGCCACCGAGCGTGCGGCGCTATGCAGCCTGAATTGTTCAGGCATTGTGCATCTGAACGCCGGAAAAGCAGAGCCTGCAATTCGTCTACATCTCATCGGCTAGTACTGTAGCCATTTGGCTGTCATGGCCGCGGCGCCCGTTGCGCGAGTTTGCAAGCACTCAATCCCCGTTTGGGTTAGAGGCCCTACATCTTGCACACTCGTTCTCGCGGCGGATCATGAAAGCGTTTCACCTCCAAGCGGGGTCTCCTGCGCCAAGCGCAGCCTGATCAGAACACCGGAATGCAGCCGGTTCGCTTGGGTGGCCGTTGCTCCGAAAAACGGCGTCGCTTCGACGAGGTCGCAGACATGATCATGACCATGCCATCCGGCCGCAAATCACTTCGTACTAATCCTAAATAACGTTCCGTCGCCTGCAAGTATATATCCGAATGGATATCACCGAATATCTAGATAGTTCACAGATTAAATCGCAGGCATTATTCGATTGCGGTTGTATTGGCTGGCGGTGACATGCTGGATACCCACGCCGTAAAAGTAACGTTGACGAAACGAAGTAGAAGGAGTGACATCAATGCCTATTCCACAGATATCTGACACGATTCAACTCCACAACCCGGATGCCGGTGACGCGAAAGCCGGCAACGGCGGTGATGGCCACAACGATGGGAACATCAACTACAACCCGGTTGCATATGTAGACCCCGTGCAAACGGTCTACGGGGCAGATACCCATCTGCACAATGGCGATCACGTTTGGCAGAAGGCAGATTGGGACGCCGGCAGTGGCGGAGACGGTGGCTTTGCTCAGGCCAAGAACGGCTTCCTGGCGAAGATCACGAACAGCGGCGACGGCGGCGCGGGGGGAGATTCCCACTCCAACGGCAGCCAAGGAAACTCGAGCGGCGGCGACACGGCCTCCGTGAATGCGGCTACGACCGCGACACAATATACGCAGCTCGTGGCCGATCAGCATGCCACCATCCTCGCCGGCGTCGGCGGCAACGGCGGTAATGGGAACAACGCTCTCGGCGGCGACATCTCGTCAGCATTGGTTCACTCGGATCCCGAAACGACGACGGTGAACAATTCTCTCGATCACTTCATAAACGCCTTCGGCCATATCGACGTCGACCATCTCGGCTCATGAACTCAAACTCCGAGGGTCGCCGGTTTCGGCTGGCGACCCTCCTGAATTGCTGAACCAGCACGCAGTCTTTTCTCGTCAGTATCAAATCCAGCGAGAGCTGATAATGACAACGATTTCCATAAAGCCATTGCGCCCGCAGACACAGCTCGTTGTCGCGCTCCGAGCCTGTGCCGGAGCCTTCGGGTTGGTCTTCCTCTATAGCTGCGGCTACAATCTCTTTCTTCTGGCGCCGTCCATCTATCTTCTGCAGATCTATGACAGGGTCCTGTCGAGCAGAAGCGCCGACACGCTCCTGATGCTGACGATGATCATCGCCATCGCCGTGCTGGTCGGGTCCACGCTGGATATCGTGCGCAGGGCAGCTCTTTCGCGCATCGGCAGCTGGCTGGACCACAGGCTGCGGCCCCTGGTGCTCACCGCATCATTCGAATATGCCACTCGCGCCGATACGGGAGCCGCCACGGAGTGCTACAGGGACCTGGCCGCATTACGCCAGTTTCTCGATTCACCGGCCAGCTCGCTTTTTTTTGACGTTCCCTGGGCGCCGGTCTTCCTGCTCCTGCTCTTTCTCGTTCATCCGCTGCTTGGGACCATCGGTCTTCTGAGCGCAGTTGCACTTTTGCTGTTTGCGTTCCTGACGGAACTGGCGACGCGAGAGCCGCTTGCCCACGCCAATCTTGCCCTTTCGATGAGCTATCTCAGACTTGCGACCGCCCTCAAAAACATCGAGGTCATCAGGGCAATGGGCATGCAGGATGGCGCAGCGCAGATCGTCTATCGCGATGCAGAAATGGCCAGAAGGGCGCAGGACATCGCGATGCATCGCACGGAGATCATTATTGGTTTCTCCAAATCGATCCGCACGCTCGCACAGATCCTCATGATGGGATCGGCGACATGGCTGGTGCTCATAAACAGCGGCAGTCCCGGGATCATCTTCGTTGCGAGCCTGCTGCTCGGGCGCGGGCTTGCACCAATCGAGGGGGCAATAGGTGCATGGCGCTCCTTTACGTTTGCGCGCAATGCCTTCCGTCGCTTGAACAGAATGCTGATAGCAGTTGCATCGGAACGCGACGGCCGAATCGTGCCGATACCGGAACCCAACGGCCTCGTTCTCGATAACGTCAGCTATATCAAGCCATTCGCCGATCGGCCGATATTGACAGGCATCACATTGCGCCTCGCGCCCGGCGATTGCATAGCGCTCATCGGTCCGTCGGGATCAGGGAAATCGACACTGGGTCGCATCATAGCAGGCGTTGTGCAAGCAACGAGCGGATGCGCTCTTCTCGGCGGGGTAGATATCTCGGCTCTGCGCCTTTGCGGGGGGACTCGCCACGTCGGATATCTGCCGCAAGACATCGAACTTTTCGGAGGAGCGATCAAGGATGTGATCGGCCGGCTGGACGGAGGAGATCCCGGCAAAGCGATCGATGCCGCGAAGCTGGTTGGGTTGCACGACGCGATCATGCGGCTGCCCCAGGGCTACGAGACCGATATCGGTGAAGGTGGAAACCTGCTCCTTCGAGCGCAGCGCCAACAGCTGGGACTGGCACGGGCGGCCTATGGAAATCCGTCTCTGATCGTTCTCGACGATCCGAATTCGAGCCTGGATTATGACGGCGAACGGATGCTGTTTGCGGCAATCGAGCGCATGAAATCCAGGGGGATGACCGTCGTGATCATAACTCACCGGATGGGGATCCTGCCAGTCACCAACAAGATTGCCATCATGCGTAACGGGACTGTGGCCGCCGTCGGCGACAGTGAGCGAATTTATGAAACTTATCTTCAACCACCGTCTCGAACAGGAACGTAGGGAGAAACGCCGCCATGACCCTTGTTCAACTAGACGCAACGCCGGCGAAATTTTCAAATTCGCCAAGGACGGGTCGGCGGTTGGCCAAGCAACAGACGGCCTATTTGCCGGTGATCGAGGCGAAACAACGCGGACCCGCGCCCTCCTCGCCCATGCCGGGGCTCAGAGGCGTTGTCTGGACGGGCAACCTGTTGATCCTGGTCTTCATCGTCGGATTGGGGATCTGGTCGGTTCTGGCGCCGCTGAAAAGCGCTGCGGTCGCATCGGGCGTCATCGAACCGGAATCCAGCCGCAAGACCATTCAGCATCTGGAAGGCGGGATCGTGCGGCGGATCCTCGTCAAAAACGGCGATGCTGTCATGGCCGGGCAAATCGTCATCGAGATCGACGATACGAAGTCTCGCTCGGAGCGCGACAGCATTCAAGGGCAACTTTGGGAGGCCGAAGGAAGCCGCGCTCGCCTGCTTACGGAGCAGACGGGCGGCGACCATGTCGCCTATCCTGGGAATCTCAGGGCAGCAATGGCCAAATATCCCTTGGTCGGCGCGATTCTGATTGGACAACAGAAAATTTTCGAAGCCCGTCGCCGGGTCATGCAGGCGGAAATTCAGATCGCCAATGAAAAAATCGCGCAGGTGCGGCAGGAAATTGTCGGACTTGGCGCGCAGAAGGCGGCGCTGGCCGACAGAGCCGCGATCTCTCGGCAGGAACTGGATCAGGTTACGACCCTTAACGCCAAAGGACTGGAAACAAAAAGCAGGCTTCTCAACCTCCAGCGGGAAAGGGCAGACCTTGATGGCCAGCAGGGTGAAGTGGAGGCGCAGATCTCCCGCGCTTACCAGGTGATCAGCGGGTCACAGGCCGATCTCGCAAAGCTTGAGAGCGACCGGTTGAGCGAAGTCGCACAAGGCATGCGCGAGACGGAAAGCCGGATCATGCAACTGCGCGAGCGCTTGCGGGCGATCGACGACCAGCTTTCAAGGACCTATATCCGCGCTCCCGAAGATGGAACGATCATGAACCTGCGCGTCCACACCGCTGGTGGGGTGATCGGCGCGGGTGAACCACTGGTCGATCTTCTGCCAGGCGCCGATCGCCTTGTCGTGTCTGCCCACGTCAGGCCGGAAGACATCAATCTCGTCCATGCGGGGCTCGAGGCACAGGTTCACCTCCTTCCATACAATCAGCGGCGCGTTCCACTCTTGAAGGGCCGGGTCGAGTATGTTTCAGCGGACCGTCTCATCGATACGCAGAACGGCCAGCCCTACTTTGCCGCGACGATCCGTGTAACGGACGAGCGGCTGGCGAAAATGAGAGATGTCGAACTGGTCGCGGGCATGCCCGCACAGACACTAATCGAAACGGGCGAAAGCAGCGTGGCGCTCTATGCCATCAGACCACTCCTCGACAGTTTCAACAGAGCATTTCGCGAGGACTGAGGCGGTGATGGGCAAGAGAAAATTCGACGACAACCAGATTACCGGTATTCTGAAGGAGCACCAAGCCGGGGTGACGGTGGCAGATGTTTGCCACAGGTACGGCATCAGCGAGCCGACCTTTTATCGGTGGCAATCCTTGCAGTCCGGAAATGTCGGTCTCCATGCCAAAAGATTGAGAGCTTTGGAGGAAGAGAACCAGAAGCTCAAGAAGCTTTTGGCCGAATCCATGCTCTCGGCGGCAACACTGAGCGAGATGCTGGCGAAGACATCGAAAGGGCGACACTAACCTCTAAACAGAGGGGTTTGTGTTGGCCGCCTTCAGGCCCTGTACCAACGCGACTGGGGTCTACCTGTTGCCGTCGTCTACGGTCAGGTGATGCTAGAAGTTTGCATCGACAGCATAAATCGTCGGCGCACCGAAGCAAACCTACCGGCTTGGACTGCGCATAGCGGATCGATAATGGAATCGATGGAACGCAAAAACTAACTGGAACGACATCGCCATCCCGCCGCGCTCAGTTAGCCGGAGCGCTCGTCAACCCAGTGATGCGTGCCACGTAGGCCGTCGTTTAATACCAGCGTCCTCGGCCGTACCAGCCGCCGCCGCCTAGCAAAAGAAGTATCACAACGATTATGAGAAGGGTTGTGAGATCCATGTGCGTTCTCCTCGGGGACCACCACCATCTCGTTCGCGCCTGACGGGCGTTGCTCATGGTGGGACTCCCTAGCTTATAACGGCAATGACCGGGGTTGGTTCCATTCGATGACCCTACTCGGCCGGCGCCGACCTGGGCGGAGTTTAAAAGAAGGATGCAACATTGGGCCGGGAGGGCACACTCAATCTCCACAGCCCTCCGCCAGCGTACCGGCCGCCGCAAGGACGGAAAGTTGCGAGGGGAGCGCGTGGTATCAACGGCTATCTATCGCTTCGTGGCATCCGGCCACGGCTTGGCGATGACGAGGGCGCACCGTCAACCTGGTTCTGGCTGAGGCCTCAGACACACCCGTCGCAACCATTCTGCGCGAGATGGGCAAGGACTACGCAACGATCGCTAAGATGCTCGGGCAGAAAAGCACTATTCGCGTCTGGCTGACACATCCAAGAAGATGGCGAGACGGTCAGCGATCTCGATGCCGAGGTGAACAGACGAAAACGAAAAGCGTCTAGAAGACAAAAATAGTGTCTAGACGCGGCCGGACCACATTAACATAAGGAACTAAAACATGCGCAAAAGCAGTGATTTATGAGTGGTGCCCAGGACCGGAATCGAACCAGTGACACGCGGATTTTCAATCCGCTGCTCTACCAACTGAGCTACCTGGGCTAACCTGCCTCCGATGGTCCCTTTCAGAAAAGGAACCGCGGGGCCTTGGTTCACCCCGGAAGCGAGCGGGGTTATAGCATCTTGTTCGCCCATGGCAAGCGTCAAATGACTCTTTTTTGACGGTCTTGCCGGCTTTGCCGATTCATGAGGAAAAATAAGAGCTTCGCGGGCGGAATTCTCTGAAGAGCGTCGCGTCAAAGCGGACTCATATGACCCGCTTTAGATCTTTGATCGATGCATGTCTTTATCCCAAATCGCTGCGCACCATTGGTGCGCCATGCACTAGCTTTCCTCATCGGGATAATCGGCCTTGGTCTCGTCGTCGGCAACCGGAATGGCATAGGCGCCGGTCAGCCAGCGGGAGAGGTCGGCCTCGCGGCAGCGGTTGCAGCAGAAGGGGTAATGTTCGCGGTGGGAGGGTTTGCCGCATTCGGGGCAAGGGCGCGTCTTGCGCAGCGGTTCGACCTTGGCGGCCGCTTTCTTCTCTTCAGGCATATCTGTCCGTCCTAAAGCATGTCGCGTAAAAGTGTGCAGCGGTTTTGCGACAACGACATGCGTAAAAACAAAGCCTTAAAGCGCGAGGGATCTGAAGGATCGTGACGCGCTTTAAGCATCGGCCGTCGGGCTCAGCCCTCGGGCCACCGGCTATGCACATCGAAGCCTTCGCCGGTCAAAAGCAGAATGGTTTCATAAAGCGGTAGGCCGACGACATTGGTGTAGGAGCCCACCATCTTCTGCACGAAGGTGCCGGCGAGGCCCTGGATGCCGTAGGCGCCTGCCTTGCCGCGCCACTGGCCGGAGGCCAGGTAGTTCTCGATCTCGAAGCCGGAGAGACGCTTGAAGCGTACCTTGGTCTCGACGATCTTCTGACGGATCTTGCGATCCGGCGTCACCAGGCAAACGCCGGTGTAGACCATATGGTTGCGTCCCGAGAGGAGATGCAGCGAACTCAACGCCTCGTCGGCGAACTCAGCCTTGCCGAGGATGCGCCGGCCAACGGCGACCACCGTATCGGCAGACAGGATATAGCTGCCCTTCCAGGTGATATCGCCCTTGATGGCGGCAAGGGCAGCTTCCGCCTTCTCAGCCGAAAGCCTGCGGGCGAGCGAACGCGGATGCTCCGACTTCTTCGGCGCCTCGTCGATATCCATCGGCATCAGGCGCGAGGGCTCGATACCGGCCTGGTTGAGCAGGTCGACGCGCCGGGGCGAGCCTGAGGCCAGAATGAGCTTGTATTTCAGCGCCATGGAACCTCGACCATCGGCAGACGGGAGCAAAAACCCTTGCAGGACCTTCGGGCAAGCTTACTTGAAACGGTAGGTAATCCGGCCCTTGGTCAGATCGTAGGGCGTCATTTCCACAAGCACCTTGTCGCCGGCGAGAACGCGGATGCGGTTCTTGCGCATGCGGCCTGCGGTGTGGGCGATGATCTCGTGTTCGTTTTCGAGCTTCACGCGGAACGTCGCATTCGGCAGAAGTTCGGTGACGATTCCCGGGAATTCGAGGACTTCTTCTTTAGGCATATAAGTGTTTTCTTCCTGTGGGTTGAATAGGCAGCGCAGCGCGCGCCTTTAAAATTTGGGCGGAAACTACACAATCAACGCAGGTTTGTGAACCTTGTTGAACGGCCTTTCCTTTATTTGTTTTCATGCCGATTGCGCGGCAATGCCATTTCGTTTGAGTAGCCGGCTTTCGATGAGGCCGGCCAGATGATCGCGGACCTCGCGGTAGCTCTCCAGAATCTGCTCGCGCGTTCCGATTGCAACCGTCGGATCCATCGTCGGCCAGTAGACGACATCGACCGCATTCGACCGGGTCAGCTCAAGTGCCGCATGATGGGCCTGCGGCGACAGCGTGATGATCAGATCGAAGTAATCATCCTCGAGCTCTTCCAGCGTCTGCGGCTGGCGGCGCCCGAGGGAAAGGCCGATCTCGTCGAGCACGACATCCACGAAGGGATCGCGCTCGCCGGCGCGAACGCCGGCGGACCTGATATAGGTATTGGCCGGCAGAATGCTACGGGCGATCGCTTCGGCTATCGGCGAGCGGATGGCATTCATCCCGCACATGAAGAGGATGGCGCCCGGCCTCTTTCCCTCCTCGACGTCGACGGGCCGCTCCATTGCCGTCATCCGCGCCAGTAGAGCACGCAGACCAGCGTGAAGAGGCGCCGGGCGGTGTCGAAATCGACCTCTATCTTGCCGGCCAGCCTATCCTTCAGCGTCTGCGAGCCTTCATTGTGGATGCCGCGCCGGCCCATGTCGATCGCCTCGATGCGGCTTGGCGTCGACGAACGGATCGCTTCGTAATAGCTCTCGCAGATCATGAAGTAATCCTTGACGATCCGCCGGAAGGGCGTGAGCGACAGGATATGGGTGGCGACACCGCCACCCTCGTCGGTGGTGATGGCAAAAACCAGCTTCGAGTCGACCAGCGAGATGTTCAGCCGGTAAGGTCCGCCGACATGGCCGAGCGGCTCGAAACTATTCTCCTCGATCAGATCGAAGATGGCGACGGCGCGTTCATGCTCGACATCGGGCGTCGAACGGCCGATCGTATCGTCAAGGACGACGTCGCAAAGCCGGAATTCGCCCTTCGCCATGCGCCCTCACCTTTCGAGGTTGAGGCGGATCGCGACCGATCGCGCATGGGCATCGAGGCCTTCGGAAACGGCAAGGGCGATCGCCGCCGGGCCGAGGGTGCGCAGCTGCTGCGGGCCGAGGCGCAGGATCGAGGTGCGCTTGACGAAATCGAGCACCGAAAGACCGGACGAGAAGCGCGCCGAACGCGCCGTCGGCAGCACATGGTTCGAACCGCCAACATAATCGCCGATCACTTCAGGCGTATGGGCGCCGATGAAGATCGCGCCGGCATTGCGGATGCCGTCGAGCAGCCGGTCCGGATCGACGACGGCGAGCTCCAGATGCTCGGCAGCGATGCGGTTTGCCAGCGGTATGGCCTGTTTCAGATCGGAAACGAGGATGACAGCGCCGAAATCGCGCCAGCTTGCTGCCGCCGTCTCAGCCCGGTTCAACGTCTTCAGCTGGCGTTCGACCGCCTGCTCCACCGCCTTGCCGAATGCTGCATCGTCGGTGATCAGGATCGCCTGGGAACTGACGTCGTGCTCGGCCTGCGCCAGGAGGTCGGCGGCGATCCAATCCGGATTGTTGTCCTTGTCTGCAATGACAAGCACTTCAGAGGGGCCGGCGATCATATCGATGCCGACGGTGCCGAAGACATGGCGCTTGGCAGCAGCGACATAGGCATTGCCGGGGCCGGTGATCTTGGCGACCGGGGCGATCGTCTCGGTGCCATAGGCAAGAGCCGCGATCGCCTGGGCGCCGCCGACACGGTAAATCTCGGTGACACCGACAAGCTTGGCGGCGGCAAGCACCGCTGGATTGACGGCGCCGCCAGTGGCAGGAACGGCGATGACGATGCGATCGACGCCGGCGACCTTGGCCGGCACGGCATTCATCAGCACCGAGCTCGGATAGCTCGCGGTGCCGCCCGGAACATAGAGCCCAACCGCTTCGATCGCCGTCCAGCGCGAGCCGAGACCGACACCGAGGTCGTCCTCGTAGATATCATCCTTCGGCAGCTGCCGGCGATGATGGGATTCGATGCGGAGCGCCGCGAGCTTCAGCGCGCCCAGCACTTCCGAAGGCACCGCCTCGACAGCAGCGTCGATTTCCTCTGATGTGACGCGCATCGGGACGGTGGCGAAATCGATGCCATCGAATTTCAGCGAATATTCGGCAAGCGCGACATCGCCACGGGCTCTGATATCATCGATGATGGCGCGAACGACGATGTTCACATCCTCGGAGACTTCACGCTTCGTCGTCAGAAAGGCAGCAAAATGCTGCTCGAAACCTTCCGATGCCTGATCCAGCCAGATAGCCAAGGCCGATATTCCTTCTCAACTCGAAACTGCGATGTTCAAACTCAAGGCGTCAAGCACTAGAGGTGGCGAGGCTTGGAAGACGCCTCCCAGGCGCCTCCGATATCGGCCAGCTGGACCTCGATGCATTCGACATCGAGCGCAATCGAAGCCGTGCCCGACAGCGACAGCTCGATCGTGCCCTCCGGCCCCTCGCCCTTCTTCTCGAAGCGCAACGCCAGCAGCGACAGCACCTCGTCCCGCTTTTGACGGTCGATGCCGAGCGAGCGGACGGCAAGCGCGCGCTTGAAGACCAGGGCAGCGCGGCGGCGCTCAAAACCCCTGCGCTTGCGCTCGGCACCTTCCCAGACGAAACGATTGGCGGCAAGCGCGAACTGCGCGTCGCGCGGCGACCAGTCGATGTCGCCGACCTTGAAGACGCTGTCCTGCATATGCGCGGAAATGATCGCAAGATCCTCGTCATCGAGCGCAACAAGTTTCAGGTCGGTCATTCAGTCTCAATCCCATTGCCGGCCGAAGCCGGGCACCGCCGGAATGGCGATGCGTCAGACAAGGGAAATAAGGCGCTGCGGCCAATTACGCAACCGGGATAAGGATCGCCATAGATCCGGATTCCGATTTAAGGAATTATGCTCCAGCGCCCGTTCCTCACTCGCTGATGCGCTCGACGATGGCGCCGCAGCGGGTCAGCTTCTCCTCGAGCCGCTCGAAACCGCGGTCGAGGTGATAGACGCGGGAGACCGTGGTTTCGCCCTCGGCGGCAAGGCCAGCGATGACCAGCGAGACGGAAGCGCGCAGATCGGTCGCCATGACGGGCGCGCCGCGCAGGCGTTGGACACCCTCGATCTTCGCCGTCTGGCCGGACAGCGAGATCCTGGCGCCGAGTCGGGCAAGCTCCTGCACATGCATGAAACGGTTTTCGAAGATGGTCTCGGTGACATGCGAGACGCCGGAAGAACGGGTCATCAGCGCCATGAACTGCGCCTGCAGATCGGTCGGGAAGCCCGGGAAAGGATCGGTGACGATATCGACCGGTCTGATGCCGGCGCCGTTGCGCTTGATGCGCATGCCGTTGTTGGTCGACGAGATTTCCGCGCCGGCACGGCGCAGCGTTTCCACTGCGGTTTCGAGCAGCGCCACATCGGTATTCTCGAGCACGACGTCACCGCCGGCCATGGCGACGGCCATGGCATAGGTGCCGGTCTCGATGCGATCCGGCAGGACGCGGTGGCGGGCGCCGGAGAGCGAGGTGACGCCTTCAATGGTGATCGTTGCCGTGCCGGCGCCTGTGATCTTGGCACCCATGGCGTTCAGGCAGTTGGCGAGATCGACGACCTCAGGCTCGCGGGCGGCATTGCCGATCACCGTCGTGCCGCGGGCAAGCGTCGCCGCCATCATCATCACATGGGTGGCGCCGACGGAGACCTTCGGGAAGGTGTAGCGCGCGCCGATCAGGCCGCCAGCCGGGGCCTTGGCGTTGATATAACCGGCATCGATCTCCATGCTCGCGCCGAGCGCCGTCAGGCCCTCGATGAAGAGATCAACGGGGCGCGTGCCGATGGCACAGCCGCCCGGCAGCGACACGCGGCAATGGCCTTCGCGCGCAAGCAAGGGGCCGATGACCCAGAAGGAGGCGCGCATCTTCGAAACCAGTTCATAAGATGCTGTGGTATCGACGATGGTGCGGCAGGTGAAATGGATCGTGCGCGAATAGGAATCTTCCTGGCGCTCGCGGCGGCCGTTGACGGCGACATCGACGCCGTGATTGCCGAGGATGCGCATCAGCAATTCGACATCGGCAAGATGCGGCACGTTTTCGAGCGTCAGCGTATCGCTGGTCAGAAGCGAGGCGATCATCAGCGGCAGTGCGGCATTCTTGGCGCCGGAAATCGGAATGATGCCATTCAGCTCATTACCGCCGACGATTCTGATACGATCCATGTGCGCTTACGGGCAGCGCCCGCCTTTCCTGAAAGTTCTGCCTTGGAATAAGGAGTGAGGTGTTTAGGGGATTTCTCGACACGCTTCAATTCGCGACGGACGGAACATTACGATTCGTCCATTTTTGCGGCGGGCAGCCCATTTGTTTCGTCGGCCTGGCCCGAACGGCGGGCGCGGACCTGCTGTTTGCGTCGCCCCAGATTTTCCCTGAGCTTGTCGGCGGCGCGCTCGCGGCGCAGTTTCGCCTGTGCCTCGATCGCCTCTTTGCGGCTCTGCTGGCCGGATTCGGTCTTTTCGTTCATGGGAACAGGATTAGCTGAATTCGCGCCGATCCAAAAGGCCCTTCGCCGCAATCGACGCGAAGTTGGAATTTGCAGCTTGCGCTGGCCGCCAAGCTGTGGCAATAGCCCCCCGTTCTCGCGATTGAGCCACCCGGCTCGCGCGGTCTGGTCCTGCTGCCGTAGCTCAGTGGTAGAGCACACCCTTGGTAAGGGTGAGGTCGGTGGTTCAATCCCACTCGGCAGCACCAGTTTTCTTGAAAAGACAGTCAATCTCGACTCCACCCTTCCCGGCGAAAACACCTTATAAGTTGGCGTTTCTCATCAGTTGGCGTCCATAGGCTTTCCTGTCAGGGGTCGAGGCGAAACCATTCGTCGCGGCATCAGTGACGATCCGCCCATTTGCCGACGGTGAAAATCGCGCTAGAGTATTAGCTATCGCAGAGTCTCCCCGGAGGAACTGGGAGATGTTGCGCTCATTTCTGTCGAAAATCGTGGAGGAGCGTCGATGGCAACTGAAAGATGGAACAGCCCGGTCAAGGTTGGTTTCGAAAATGCCGATGCGCGAACGGTCAATGGTCCGTTCGATGCGCTGAAGTGCCTGGCGGATCTCTGGCCGAGTGTGCGCGGGCTTCGTTATATCAAGGCCCGCAGCACCTGCCGGGCAGCGCTCGATGGGCGCAAGAGCGTGGAAGAGGCGAGAGCCGAGTTTCTGGCGGCAGCCGAAGAGGCGAAGCTGAAGCTTCATTGAACTGGCGCATAATCCTTTCCGAAAATCGATTCCGATTTTCGGGGTTATGCGCTGCACTTCGGTCAGGATTTCCAGGCCGCATCAGGTCGTTCGTAAACGGAACGTGCCGGAACAGGGCAATGCTTTAATTTTACTTAACCCTGCATCGAACTCGCGCCGGGTTTTGGCGCAGCAGGCGTTGCGCCTGGTACAGGTGTATTCATAGAAGATGGCCAGCCATCATGATGATGGTTAGAGGCTCGTCACCTCTGCGGAAACGCAGGCGAGCCTCGTCCGAGCAAAGCGGATGTTTCAGCAGTCCGCGCCGCCCTCATTCTCCACTTCGACATAACCGACACCGATGATCGTGCCATCCGCCGCGCGGATGAAGGACGGCAAATACTGAGGACCTGCCGGCGTGCAGGCGACGGTCCCGGTATATTCGTTGCGGGCGATCTGGTCCTTCGGCAAAGCGGAATAATTCGTGCCGGTTTCCAGCGAGGCGTGGGCGGAGCCGGCAAAGACACCGCCTGTTATCACGGTCATTGCAGAGATGCGAAGAAGCGACTGCATGGGGGTCTCCAGCGTTTAGGTCCGGCCTTTCAACACGTGGGAGGGTGTTTTGGTTCCCTTCATGCATCGCAAAGACATGAGCGCGCGAACCGGCGCGGCATCCCATTCTCAAGACTTCAGCGTCGCAGCAGGCGACCACGCACATAGCCTCGTCCGACGACGCCCTCAGCGATCTCGACCGCGCGCTCGACATCACCCCGCCGGCGCACGAAACCTTCCAGGATGACATAGTAGCCGGATATGCCGACGGTGATTTCGCCGGCTTCGAAATCGGCGGCCGCATGAAGGGCGCTCTCCACCGAGGCGCGCGTCGCGGCATCGCTGTGGCCCTGCCGGCCGGGCTCGTCATGCCCCGTGAATGCTGGAAAGCCGAGCACCGTGAACGTTTCCTGATGTTGGTTGATGTCTGTTAACGTCGCAGGTACGCATTTCGTTGCGTCCCCCGGAAAAGAAGAGCCTGCTCGACAGCGATACCTGCGCGGGCGACATGGGCTACCCTTGGCGAAAGGTGCGGCGGCTTCCATATCTGGCTGCAGTCGAAAGAGGGATGATGACGATGAAAGCGCTTCTGCCTGCCTTGTTTGCCGGGGCATTGCTTGCCGGCTGCTCCTCGGCCGATACGCCGGCGCTGGAACCCATTCCCGGCAGCATTACCTATGGCGGCCAGCCGCGAACGAAGCTCACCAAGTCGCCGGTCGGCAGCGCCGTCTACAACCAGTTCTACAACGGGACGGGACAGCGCGTGGAGGAAACCTATATCCTTCAGCCCGACCGCAGCCTGAAGCTGGTGCGGCGCGTAGTCGGTCCGGATTTCCCCGACTGAGATGTTGCTCGCGCGCCAGATCGCTTGACAGAGGCGGCAATCGCGAACATTCAAGGAACATCTAATCTTTCCCCAGTGATTCTGCGGGAGCCCGACCGGACGGCTGGATGTATCTCGAAAAGCTCAATCCGCAGCAGCGCATGGCCGTCGAGCACGGCACGCTCATCGACGGCAGCCATATTGCCGGGCCGCTGCTGGTCATTGCCGGCGCCGGCTCGGGCAAGACGAATACCTTGGCGCATCGGGTCGCCCATCTGATCGTCAAGGGCGCCGATCCCCGCCGCATCCTGCTGATGACCTTTTCGCGCCGGGCAGCCGCCGAGATGGCGCGGCGCGTCGTGCGCATCTGCCGCGATGTGCTTGGTGCGAATGCAGGCGTCATGGCGGATGCGCTTTCCTGGTCCGGCACCTTCCATGGCATCGGCGCGCGGCTGTTGCGCGATTATGCCCAGCAGATCGGCCTCGACCCGGATTTCACCATCCACGACCGCGAAGACAGTGCCGATCTGATGAACCTGATCCGGCACGACCTCGGTTTCTCGAAGACGGAAAGCCGTTTTCCCACAAAGGGCACCTGCCTTGCCATTTATTCCAGAGCGGTGAATTCGGAGACCGCGCTCGACCTCGTGCTGCGCGACGTCTTTCCCTGGTGCGCGGCGTGGGAAAAACAGTTGCGCGAACTTTTCGCCAGCTATGTCGAGGCCAAGCAGAGCCAGAACGTGCTCGACTACGACGATCTGCTGCTCTACTGGGCGCAGATGGTCGGCGAGGCTGTCATTGCCGAGGATATCGGCAGCCGCTTCGACCATGTGCTGGTCGACGAATATCAGGACACCAACCGGCTGCAGGCCTCGATCCTGCTGGCGCTGAAGCCCGGCGGCCAGGGGCTGACCGTCGTCGGTGACGATGCGCAGTCGATCTATTCCTTCCGCGCCGCGACGGTACGCAATATCCTCGATTTTCCGGCCGCCTTCAGCCCGGCCGCCAATATCGTCACGCTCGACCGCAACTACCGCTCGACGCAGCCGATCCTCGCCGCCGCCAACGCCGTCATCGATCTCGCCTCGGAGCGCTTCACCAAGAATCTCTGGACCGAGCGGCAATCATCCGAGAGGCCGCGCCTCGTCACGGTGCGCGACGAGGCCGAGCAGGCGCGCTACGTCGCCGACATGGTGCTCGACAACCGCGAGGAAGGCCTCACGCTCAAGCAGCAGGCCGTGCTCTTCCGCGCCTCGCATCACAGCGGGCCGCTGGAGGTCGAGTTGACCCGGCGCAACATTCCCTTCGTCAAATTCGGCGGGCTGAAGTTTCTCGACAGCGCGCATGTGAAGGACATGCTGGCCGCCCTTCGCTTCGCGCAGAACCCGCGCGACCGGGTGGCGGGCTTCCGGCTGATGCAGATCCTGCCGGGCGTCGGGCCGTCGACGGCGCAGAAGACGCTCGACCTGATGGCCGAGGATGCCAGTCCGATTTCTGCTCTCGCTGCCATGCCGGCGCCGCCGCGTTCCGGCGAAGACTGGACAATGTTCGTCTCGATGCTGCAGGAGCTGAAGACAGGCAAGGCCGGCTGGCCGGCGGAAATCGGCCTGGCGCGGCAATGGTACGCGCCGCATCTGGAACGGCTGCACGAGGATGCAGCGACGCGGCAGGCCGACCTGTTGCAGCTCGAGCAGATCGCCGGCGGTTATGCCTCGCGCGAGCGTTTCCTCACCGAGCTCACCCTCGACCCACCGGATGCGACCAGCGACCAGGCGGGCGTGCCGCTTCTCGACGAAGACTATCTCATCCTGTCGACCATCCATTCCGCCAAGGGCCAGGAATGGACGAGGGTCTTCATGCTGAACGTCGTCGACGGATGCATACCGAGCGATCTCGCCGTCGGCACCACCGCCGAAATCGAAGAGGAACGCCGGCTGCTCTATGTCGCCATGACGCGCGCCCGGGATGGTCTCGACCTTGTCGTGCCGCAACGCTTCTTCACCTATGGTCAGAACTCGCAGGGCGACCGGCACGTCTATGCCTCACGCAGCCGCTTCATTCCTGCGACGCTGCTTCAGTTCTTCGAGGCCTGCAGCTGGCCACAGATGAAATCGCAGACCGTCGCCCAGCAGCAGGCGCGGCAGGTGCGCATCGATGTCGGCGCCCGCATGCGCGGCATGTGGCGATAACTGGATAGCGTTCAGAGTGAAAGCGGCGGTTCGGCCGGTTTCAGGAAATTCTCGACCGTTGATGCCTCCACGGCCTCGACTGACGCCGGCGACCATTGCGGATTGCGGTCCTTGTCGATGACGGCGGCGCGGATGCCCTCGAAAAAATCGGGATTATCAAGCATCTGCAGACAGGCGCCGAGTTCGCGGCCGAGACATTCGGCAAGCGAGGCGCTGCGGCGGCCGGCCCTGAGCAGCCGCAAAGCGAGCTTGAGGCTGGTCGGTGAACGCGTCAGCATCACCCGGCGCGTCTCGGCGGCAAATTCGCCTTCCTCCCCGGCAAGCGCTGCCAGGATTTCCTCGACGTTGTCGAAACGGAATGCGCGATCGATCATTGCTGCGTTCTGCCGCAGCCGGCTTTCTCCCTGAGGCTCCGAAAGCGCCTGCAGCACGGCATCCACGTCGCTGGATGAACTGCCGCGCGGCAGGCCCGAGAGAGCATCGATCACCTCACCCAGCCGAGGCGACGCGATCTGGAGGTCGGCAAGCCCAGCGTGGATCGCGTCGGCAGCGCCGATATCGAGCCCTGTCAGGCCGAGCCATGTTCCGGCTTCGCCCGGCGCGCGCGGCAGCAGCCAGGTGGCGCCGACATCCGGGACATAGCCGATGCCGGTTTCGGGCATGGCAAGGCGCGTGCGCTCGGTGACGATGCGGTGGCGGCCGTGCGACGACAGGCCGACGCCGCCGCCCATGGTGATGCCGTCCATCAGCGCGACATAGGGTTTGGGGTAGGAGGCAATCATATGGTTGAGGCGGAATTCCTCGCGCCAGAAGCTTGCAGCCAGGCCATCGCCGGCGCGAGCACTCTCATGCAGGACGCGGATATCGCCGCCGGCACAGAAGCCGCGTTCGCCCTCTCCCGTCGCCACGACGCTCGCCACCTCGGGATCCCCGGCAAAAGCGTGAAGCGCCCCAGTGATCGCCCGGATCATCTGCAGCGTCAGGCTGTTCAACGCCCGCGGCCGGTTGAGCCGGATCACCCCCGCGGTGCCCCGCCGTTCAATGATGACTTCGCCGTCTTGCATGGTTCACCTCATCCTGTTGAACCATGAATAGACGACGATGTAGCTTCGCTCCAGTCGATTTGCGGCGGATCGAGATCGATCATTCAGGCAGACAGCGAATTGCGGGCGGAGGCTGCGGCCTCGCACCGGGCGGCGTAATCGATGGCAAGTTCCAGCGGCAGCGGCCGCGAGAAATGATAGCCCTGCGCCAGACGAACGCCCATCGCCTTCAATCCCTCGGCGATCTCTTCGCTTTCGACGCCTTCGGCGACGGAGGCAATGCCGAGATTCTGGCAGAGATTGGCGACCGAGCGGGTAATGTTCATGCAACGGGCGTCACGATCGAAATTCATCACGAAGGACTTGTCGATCTTCAGCTTGTCGAAGCCGAGACGATGAATATGGCTGAGGCTCGAATAGCCGGTGCCGAAATCGTCAAGGGCAATCGAGATGCCGGCGGCGCGCAGCATAGTGATTACCTGGTCGGCGGTGTCGAAATCGGAGAGCAGTGCCGTCTCGGTGATCTCGAATTCGATGCGCCTGGGATCGATGCCGGAGCGGGTGATCATGGCAAGCAGCGCCATCGAGGTCTCGTGGTCGCAGATATCGCGCGCCGAGAGATTGAAAGACAGCCTGAGATGCCGTGGAATGATCGCCAGCGCTTCGAGCGCCTTGGCGAAGAGGATGCGGGTCATGCGGCCGATGACCGCCGTGCGCTCGGCGGCGGGAATGAAGGCTTCGGGACTGATCCGGCCGAAGCGGGCGCTGTCCCAGCGGGCGAGCGCCTCGTAAGCGACGACGCGGCCACTCCTCAATTCGACGATCGGCTGATAGTCAAGTTTCAATTCCTGGGCGAAGTCGTTCGCCTGCAGTTCGAGTTCGATCAGGTGGCGCTGTGTCAGGATCTTCTCGTGCTCGGCCGAGAAGAATTCGACACCGCTGCTGCGCTTGCTCTTGACCTGATAGAGGGCGAAGTCTGCTTTCTCGTAGAGATCCTCGGCCGTGTACTCGCCGATATCGGGATAGACGATGCCGCAGGAACCGAAGACACGGACCGAGCCGTCGGGGATTTCGTAGGGATCGCGGACGGCAGCACAGAGCGCCTGACCAAGATCGGCGATCGCCTGGCGTGTCATCGAGCAGGGGAAAATGATACCGAACTCATCACCGCCGAGACGAGAGACGATGCCCTCTTCGCCGACCAGCGTGACGAAGCGGCGGGCCGTCTCCTTGAGCACGAGATCGCCGGCGGCATGGCCGAAGACGTCGTTGACAGGCTTGAAGCCATCGAGATCGAGAATGCCGAGGACGGGCGGCGTCGACGGATCCTTCTGCAGCCGTTTTTCCAGCGAGAGAAAGAAGCTGCGACGATTGGCAAGGCCGGTCAGCTGGTCATGCAGGGCGTTGCGGCTGTTGACGAGGTTCAGCTCCTCGGCTTCCGCCTGCTTCTGCTTCAGCTCCTCGGTCAATTGCACGAGGCCGACGAAATTCTGGAAATAGCTGTTGATCACCCGGAGAAAGGGCAGGATCAGGAAGAGGCCGCTGACGGCAGTCGCGACGAAAACGGGATTGCCGGAGAACATGAAGGTCGCAACCATGGCCGAGAAGGTGATCACAGTGGTCAGCGCGGCCGCTATCGGCAGATGCATCAGGCAAAAGATGCAGGAAATGCCTGTCACGACAAGGAAATAGGCGATCTGACCCTGCTGGGAAGCGTCGCCATATTGGTAAAGCGCGATCGCCCAGCTGCCGAAAGCGACGGCCAGGATGGCGGCGCCTGATATAGTGATCTTCATCAGCCTGTAGGCCCGCTCGGCGGTCACGTCTTCCTTGCCCCTGATCTCCCACCAGCAGAGACGGAAGACGCAGACGACGCTCAAGGTGACGGGAATGTAGAGCGAGAGCCACAGGGGCGCGGATTTGAGGTGGGTGATCGCCACCGCAAGGGCGTTGATGATCAGCAGGACATAGAGAATGGGGATCTGCGACGACAGGGCCTGGAACTGCGCCAGCAGAAGCGTCGGATTGTCTTTTTGCAGCTGCAATGAGGCCAGAAAGTTCTTCATCTTCTCTTTTCCGTTGGCCAGAGCCAGCCAGAGAAAGCTTGATTTTTCCTTATTCACGTAACGGCATTGGGCCCCCGCAGGCGCGGGGACCGTAAACAGGCTCCAGCATCAGAACGAAGCGGCGGCGAGTGCCCGGTGGATGCTGTGCAGGTCGTCGACGCTCTTGTTCGACAGGAACAGTTCCCAATCGAGCGAGCTCTGGACGATGGTTTCCAGCGAATCGTATCTGGGCTTCCAGTCGAGCACTTGCCGAGCGAGCGAAGCGTCTGCGACGACGCTTGCCGAATCGCCGGCGCGCCGCGGCGCCATATGGATCTTGAAGGAATGCCCGTGCAGGCGGGTGACCATGTTCAACACGTCGAGCACGGAATAGCCGCTGCCATAACCGCAATTGGCGACGAGCGAGCCCTTGCCTCTGCGCAGGTGCTGCAGCGATTTCAGATGTGCATCCGTGAGATCGCTGACATGGATGTAGTCGCGCACGCCGGTGCCGTCATGGGTGGGATAGTCGATGCCGTAGACATTGATGCTGTCACGCCTGCCGAGTGCTGCCTCGCAGGCGACCTTGATGAGGTGCGTGGCGCCTGAGGTCGACTGGCCGGCACGGTGGTGGGGGTCGGCGCCGGCGACGTTGAAGTAACGAAGCGCGACATAGTTGAAATCATAGGCGGCGGCGGCATCGCGCAGCATGAACTCGGTCATCAGCTTCGACTGGCCGTAAGGATTTTCCGGATTGAGGGGGGCGGTCTCCTTCACCGGCAGGTCGGTCTTTTGCTGACCATAGACGGCGGCCGTCGAGGAGAAGACGAAGTTGCGGATACCGGCCTTGACCGAAGCACTCAGAAGCGCCCGGGTCTTGCCGGAATTGTTGTCGTAATAGGAGAGGGGATCGGCGACGGAGACCGGAACGACGGCGGAGCCGGCGAAATGGATGATCGCCTCGATGTCGTTTTCAATGAAGACCTTTTTCAGTATGTCGGGATCGGCAATGTCGCCGAGATAAAAACGCGCCGCCGGCGCCACGGCCCAGCGAAAGCCCGTGGAGAGGCGATCGAGCACGACCACATCCTCGCCCGCATCGAGCAACGCCCACACCATGTGACTGCCGATATATCCGGCCCCGCCCGTCACCAAAACCGCCATGTCCCGCATCCCTGCTTTCGTTTTTATAAGCAGGGGCATCAGGCGCCGGTTTTTCTTTCCAATTTTCTTATCGAATGGCCTTTCAAGGGGCTTTGAACGGGTATGTTTGGAGTTGTGGTTAGAGGCCGATTTCGGGCTTTGCTAGAGTTTTATCGATCCGGCGATTCCGGCACAAATTCGATCCGGCCACCCGCCACGATACCTGTTGCGGCCAGTGCTTCTCAGAGCTTGAGGATATAGTCGCAGAGACGCTCGGCTGCGGTCGCTACCTGCGTGGGGTCACGCAGGAAACAGGCGCGCAGGAAGAGTTCGCCGCCTCGGCCGAAGGCCGTTCCGGGTGCCAGCCCGACGCCTGTCTTGTCGACGATGTCGAGCGCTGCCCTTCGGCTATCGGCGACGCCGTCGATCTTCAGGAAGGCGTAGATTGCGCCGTCCGGCTTCAGCGTCTCGACCCGATTGGTGGCGATCAGCGCATCGCAAAGAATATCGCGGGAGCGGGCCGCCTTGGCGATATTGGCAGCGACGAAATCGTCGCCTTGATCAAGGGCTGCAACGGCGCCCTTTTGCATGAACTGCGCCACGCCCGATGTCGAATATTGGATGAGGTTTTCGAGCACCTGTCCCATCTCAGGGGGTGCCACGATCCAGCCGACGCGCCAGCCGGTCATCGACCAGTTCTTCGAGAAGGAATTGACGAAGATGATCTTGTCATCAGGTTCCATCACATCGAGGAAAGAGGGTGCGCGGCCGCCGGCAAAATAGTAGCGGGCATAGATTTCATCCGCCATGATCCAGAGGTCGTGCCTGCGGGCAAGCGCCAGGATATTGCGAAGGTCCTGTTTCGTGGCCGTCCAACCCGTCGGGTTCGACGGCGTGTTGATGAAGATGCCCTTGGTCTTCGGCGTGATCGCGGTTTCGATGCGGTCAAGGTCGACCACCCATTTACCGCCTTCGAACTGTAGCTCAACACCGACGGAGCGCGCACCGGATATTTCGAGAGCGGCGGCGATATTCGGCCAGGAAGGCGAGAGGTAAACCAGTTCGTCATCCGGCGAGGTCAGCGCCTGCACGGCGATCTGGATCGCCTGCATGCCGGAACCGGTGACGTAGAAATGCTCGACCGGAAGCCGGATTCCGAAATGTCTGGTGTAATAATCCGAAAGCGCCTGGCGAAGCTCCGGAATGCCGCGCTGCCAGGTGTAGAAGGTCTCGCCGGCGGCCAGCGCGTCCATCGCCGCCCTGCTGATGAAATCGGGCGTCGGCAGATCGCCTTCACCCACCCAGAGCGGCAGCAGACCTTCGCGGCCACGGGCATAATTGACGACTTCGACGATCCCGCTTTCGGGCGCCGCTACGGCGCGCGGGCTGAGGCTGCTCACGATCGACATGCATATCTCCGGTTTCCGCCTTCATAGCGGATTTGGGCCGGCAAATCCCATGACATCCAGTGATAGCATATCTATTTTCGTGATGATTGAGCCCGGCCGGAGCGGACGGGCTCCAGCCCGGATCAAGCCGTCGGGCGCGTGGCGAGAAGATCGCGGATTTCCGTCAGCAGCTGAACGTCTGCCGGCGGCGCTGGCAGCTCTTCCGGTGCCACCTTTTCCTGGCGCTCGACCTGGGCACGCAGGGTGTTTACGCCCTTGACCATCAGGAAGATGATCCAGGCGAGAATGAGGAAGTTGATGAGCACGGTGAGGAAACTGCCATAGGCAAACACCGCTCCCTGCTCGCGGGCGGCGGCGAGCGACTGTGCGTTGACGGCCGACGACAGTGGGAGGAAGTAATTCGAAAAATCGAAACCGCCGAAAATGGCGCCGACGATCGGCATAATGAGGTCATCCACCAAAGATTTGACGATGCCACCGAAGGCGCCGCCGATGATGACGCCGACTGCAAGATCCATGACATTGCCGCGGGCGATAAAGGCCTTGAACTCATTGAGCATCGGATCCGTCTCCCTTTGATACAATTGTTTTTATTAGCTACATCTTCATTGCAATTAATCAATCGGCAATCGCAATTATTTGGGGATACCCCGTGCGGTCTTTGACTTAAGGCCTAGACCGGCGGGAATTCTCAAAGTGCTTGAAATAACTTAAGCTGACCCATGTTGCGGGAGGTCCCGGCGGGTTTTCCGCCGGCGGAGGGTCAATGCTTCCAGGCTGGGTCATATTCGCGTCTGCCTTCGGCTATCTGCTCCTGCTTTTCGCCGTGGCGAGCTATGGCGACCGCAAGAACCGCAGCCCGGGCACGCTCGACCGCGGCCCCGGCACGCTGGAAGGCGGATGGCCGGTGGTCTATGCGCTGAGCCTTGCGATCTACTGCACCTCCTGGACCTATTTCGGCAGCGTCGGGCTTGCGGCGCAGCGCGGCCTGGAATTTGCCGGCATCTATATCGGCCCCATCCTGGTCTTCACGCTCGGCATGCCGTTGCTTCGCCGCATCATCGAGCTCGCCAAGGCGGAGAAGCTCACCTCGGTCGCCGATTTTGTCGCGGCGCGCTACGGCAAGAACCCGACGGTTGCCACGATCGTCGCCCTGATATCGCTGATCGGCGCCATTCCTTATATCGCGCTGCAGCTCAAGGCGATCTCGAGCACGGTCAGCGCCATGGTCAATCCGTCCGATTACGGCATCGGCAGCGGCAATCTCTATTTCCTCGACCTGCCGCTCGTCGCAACGCTGGTGCTTGCCTGCTTCGCCATCATGTTCGGCACGCGGCATACGGATGCGACGGAGCATCAGGATGGCCTGATCCTCGCCGTCTCGATGGAATCCGTCGTCAAGCTCGTCGCCTTCCTGACGGCGGGCGTCTGCGTCATCTGGTTTCTCTTCGATGGCCCGACTGATCTCTGGCGCAAGACCGTCGACAATGAGCTGGTCATGTCGGCGCTCAGCTACCATACGCCGATCAGCCGCTGGATCACCCTGATCATCTTGTCGGCTTTCGCGATCATCCTGCTGCCGCGGCAATTCCACGTGACGGTTGTCGAAAACCGAACCCCGAAACAGCTGAAGCTCGCAGGCTTCCTGTTTCCCACCTATCTCATATCAATCAATCTCTTCGTGCTGCCGGTGGCGATCGGCGGGCTCTTGACCTTCGGCGGCACCGGCAATGCCGATTTCTACATGCTGTCGCTGCCGCTTGCCGGCCAGATGCCCGTCATTTCGCTGATCATCTTCATCGGCGGTTTCTCCGCCGCAACGGCGATGGTGATCGTCGATTCCGTCGCGCTGTCGATCATGGTGTCGAACGACATCATCATGCCGATCTTCCTCAGGCGCAAACTCGCAGGCCGCGCCAGCCTGCGCGACAATTTCGCCAAGACGCTGCTCAACATCCGCCGCAGCGCCATTTTCGCCGTGCTGCTGTTCGGCTACGCCTATTACCGTTCGACCGACAGCACCGCCGGCCTTGCCTCGATCGGCCTTCTTTCCTTTGCCGCCATCGCGCAAATCGCCCCAGCGCTCTTCGGCGGACTGATCTGGCGACGGGCAAACGCGCGCGGCGCGATCCTCGGACTGACCTCCGGCTTCGTCATCTGGGTCTACCTGTTGTTCCTGCCCTCGCTCGGCGGGCCTGATTATTCGTATGTGGCGAGCGCCGTGCTCGGCTTCATCTTTCCCGGGACCTCGCTATTCACCGCAGCCGACGCCGATCCGCTGGTCAATGCGACGGCGATGAGCCTGCTCGTCAACACCACCTTCTTCGTCGTCGGCTCGCTCACCCGCAACGCCAAGCCGCTGGAACGCATTCAGGCCGGCATCTTCGTCAAGCGGCATTCGCGCTCGCAATTTGCCACGCGCGGCTGGAAGACCCGCATCAGCGTCGGCGATCTCAAGGCGGCGATCTCACGCTATCTCGGCGAAGAACGCATGCAGCGCTCGTTCACGACTTACGAACAAGGCTCCGGCCGCAAGCTGGAGGACGAGCAGCCGGCCGACATGGCGCTCATCCATTTCAGCGAACAGCTGCTCGGCAGCGCCATCGGCTCGTCCTCGGCCCGGCTGGTGCTGTCGTTGATCCTGCAGAAGATCGAGGATGCCTCTTCCGACACGGCCTGGCTGCTCGATCAGGCAAGCGAGGCGCTGCAATATAACCAGGACATGCTGCAGACGGCACTATCGCAGATGGACCAGGGCATTGCCGTCTTCGACAGTTCCAACCGGCTGACGATCTGGAACCGGCGCTTCCGGCAATTGCTGGATCTGCCGGAAAGTGCGGGCCAGGTCGGTTTCCCCTTGTCCGATATCGTCACCACGCTCAGCCAGCGCGGCGACATCGCGCCCGGCGATCTCAGCCAGACGGTGCGGCATTTCCTGACGCTCGACAAACCCTTTTCACTGGTGCTCGGCGGCGGCGAGCGGATCATCGAGGTGCGCTCCAACGCGATGCCGGACAAGGGCATCGTCGCCACCTTCACCGATATCACCCAGCGCGTCAGCGCCGACCAGGCACTGAAACAGGCGAATGAAACGCTGGAACAGCGCGTCGCCGAACGCACGGCCGAGCTAACCCGGGTCAACCGCGAACTCGGCGAGGCGCGCGCCGCCGCTGACGAGGCGAATATCGGCAAGACACGCTTTTTCGCCGCCGCCGGCCACGATATCCTGCAGCCGCTCAATGCCGCCAGGCTCTATTCCTCTGCACTGGTCGAACGCATGGCGCAATCCGAGAACAGTCCGATCGTCCGCAACATCGATTCCGCGCTGGAATCGGTCGAGACCATTCTCGGGGCGGTGCTCGATATCTCCAGGCTCGATACCGGCGCCATGCGGCCGCGGCTCGCCTCCGTCGCGCTCTCCGACCTGCTGGAGCGTATCCAGACCGATTTCGCGCCGATCGCCCGCGAAAAGCAGCTGAAGCTGGTGGTCATGCCGACGTCGCTCAGGGTCCGCTCCGACCCCAATCTTCTGCGCCGACTGGTGCAGAACCTGGTTTCCAACGCCATCAAATACACGATCTCCGGCAAGGTGCTGGTCGGGGCGCGGCGGCGCGGCAACCAGGTGATCATCCAGGTGATCGATTCCGGCATCGGCATTCCGCCGTCGAAATTCCGCACGGTATTCAAGGAATTCGCGCGGCTGGACGAAGGCGCGAAGACTGCTTCCGGCCTCGGGCTCGGCCTTTCGATCGTCGACCGCATCGCCCGCGTGCTCAACCATCCGGTCGAGCTGCAGTCGACGCATGGCAAGGGCACGGAATTCCGTATCGCCATGCCGCTCGACGTCTCGCGCCCGGCCGCGGCCACGGCGGCAATCACGCCTGCCGACCGTGCGGGGCAGCCGTTGAGCGGGTTGAAGATCCTCTGCATCGACAATGAGCCGAAGATCCTCGAAGGCATGCGGCTGTTGATCAGCGGCTGGGGCTGCGAGGTGGAGGCGCTGGATTGCCTCGCCGACGTCACCGCCGTCGATGGCCAGGAGGGAGCGCCTGATATCGTCATCGCCGATTATCATCTCGGCGACGGCACCGGCATTGCCGCCATCCTGCATCTGCGCCGGCAGTTCGGCGCCGATATCCCCGCTTTGCTGATCACGGCCGACCGCACGCCGGAGGTGCGCAGCGAGGCCGAGCGATACGGCATCGCCGTTCAGCACAAGCCGGTGCGGCCGGCGGCGCTGCGCGCCTATATCACCCAGATTTCCGGCCTCAAGCGCGCAGCCGCAGAGTAAAAGGCACGCTTAAAGCGCCGCGCCCATGACGCGCGAGACGAGATCGCGCACGCGCGCTGCATCCGGCACATCGCCGAACAGGATGCGGTACATGATCGGCGCCACGACCTGATCCATGACGCGCTCGACATCCGGAAAGGCCTCGCCGCGGGCCCTCGCCCTCTCGGCGATGAGACCGACCTGCTGACGGGTAAATTCAGCGCATTTACAGGCATTTGCGCTCGCTTGCGCCGCCAATACGTCGCGGATCATCTCGCGGCCCGGGCCGGAGGACATTTCCTCGGCATATTGCTCGGCCCAAGCTTCCAGATCGGCCTTGCCGCTGCCTGCATCGATCGGCTGCATATCCGGCCGCAGCCGATCGACGGCGACATCGGCGAGAAGCTGTTGCAGGTCGCCCCAGCGGCGATAGATGGTCGACGGCGTCACCCCCGCCTTGCCGGCGATCAGCGGGATCGTCACCTCAGCGCGGCTCATCTCGGCCAGCAGCTCACGGACTGCTTTGTGCACCGATGCCTGAACCCGGGCGCTTCTGCCGCCCGGACGGAGGTTCTCTTTGACTGTCATGCGTGCAACCCGACTTTCGCCCCTTGACACCGTTGGTTCAAAATCTTTGATAGAACTATTAACGCAAATAATTTGCTTTTATGAGGCGCCAGCTCTACATAAGCTAACGCAACGGCTTAGCTTTAAGGGGCTTATATATGTTCGCCGCAGCCAAATCCACCGAGAATTCGCCACGCCCCTCGATCGGCTTTCATGCGCTGACGCTCGCGACCTTCTTCGGCGCCTCCGCGGCGCCGACGCCGCTCTACCGGATCTATCAGGAAAACTTTTCCGTCTCGCCGGTGCTGATCACGGTGATCTTTGCGGTCTATGCCTTCGCGCTGCTGGTGGCGCTGCTGACCGCCGGTTCGATCTCGGATCATCTCGGCCGCAAGCCGGTGATCTTTTTCGCCCTCGTGCTCGAAATCGTCGCCATGGCGCTCTTCGTTGTCGCCAGCGGTCCCGGCTGGCTGATCGCAGCACGGATCGTGCAGGGGCTGGCAACGGGAATCGCCGGCGCCTCGCTCGGAGCAGCGCTCGTCGATGTCGACCGGGCAAAGGGACAGATCGTCAACTCGATCGCGCCGCTTTCCGGCATGGCGGTGGGTGCGGTCGGCACCAGCGCCTTGATCCAATACGGCCCCTTCCCGATGCATCTGATCTATGCGCTGCTGCTCGTCGCCTTCACGCTGCAGGCGGCGGCCATCTGGCTGATAGGCGAGACCGGCGGCACGCGGCCGGGCGCGCTCGGCTCGCTGATACCGCGGGTCACCGTTCCGCCGCAGGTGAAGCGGCCGCTGTCGCTGGTGACGCCGATCAACATCGCCAACTGGACGCTTGCCGGTTTCTATCTCTCGCTGGTCCCGTCCTTGGTCGCCACCACGACCGGCAGCCGGGCGCCGCTGACCGGCGGGGCCGTCGTCACCGCATTGATGGTAAGCGGGGCGATCGCCGTCTATCTCAGGCGCAGCAAGACGGCATCGGCCAATCTCGCTTTCGGCGTGTCGGCCAAGACGCTCGGCATCCTGACCGTCGTTGCCGGCGTACATCTCGCCAATGTGCCGCTGCTGCTGATCGGCACGATTTTTACCGGCGCCGGTTTCGGCACCAATTTCCTCGGTTCGATCGGCACGATCATGCCGCTCGCCAAACCGGATGAGCGGGCCGGGCTGCTGTCGGCCTTCTACGTCCAGAGCTACCTCGCCTTCAGCCTGCCGGCGATCCTGGCCGGGTTCCTGGCAAAATCGGCCGGCTACGCGCTGACGACCGATATCTATGCGACGGCGATCCTGCTGTTGATGGGCGTCGGGATGATGAGCATTCGCGCCGACCGGCGCAGGGTGGCGGAGAGCGCTGCCTGAGGACGCAGTTCACGGCTTCAGATCAAGCAGCGCCCGGCCGCTGCCATCCATGGCGAAGGGCACCGAGGCGTGCTGGTGGGCAACCAGCCAGCGGCCGTCCTGCTTGACGAGACCGAGGGTCTGGCGGAACCAGAGATCGACTTCGGTGCCGTCGGTCTTGGTCCCGGTCATGCGCATGAGGCCGCTCCAGAAAGCGACATCCTCTCCGGCCGTCAGTCTAGCATCGCGCACCTCGCCGCCGATCGGGCCTTCCCACGTATCGAACCAGGCTTGCAGACCCGCCTCGTCCTGGCCGTAATAGACGAGCGGCGGCGCCAGCGAAAATTCGACGGAATCCTCGGCCTCATAGGAAAGCGCGTCGCTGGCGTTCTTCTCACCCAGCGCCTTGGCCCGCATCATCAGCATGGCGATGATCGCCTCTTCCTCGATCCTGGCATTCGCTTCATCTTTCACGGTCGTTCTCCTTCTCCGTTATGGACAGAGGACGAACGGGAGGAGGACGATCCGACAGGGATGCATTTCCGTTTGCGCAATTCCAGCAAAACTGCTGCGCAGCTTTGCTGGAATTGCTTCAAAGATAACTCGTCACCGCCGGTTCGTTCCACCAGGCATCGTGCCTGCCGTCGGAGTAACGGACAGGCAGTGCTGCCAGTTCCTCAGGGGTGATATCGTCAAGGCAAGCGATGTTGATCGAGACATAGGCGCCACCAATCGCTTCGACATAACCGTCGCCATAGGCTGATACACCGCAGGTGCGGCAGAAGCGGTGATGGCCGCTCCTGGTGTTGAACTGATAGTCGGCCGTTTCCGCCTGGTCGCACATCAGCCGGAAATCCTCGGGCTTGACGTTGGCGCCCCAATAGCGCCGCTTGGCGCAGATCGAGCAATTGCAGCGGCCGGTGCCCTCCTCGAGATCCATGTCCACCTCGTAGTGCACTTTGCCGCAATGGCAGCTTCCTCTGTAAGTTTTCTTCACGGCGCTCTCCTCCTTCGGCGTTGCCTTCAGTCTCCGGATATGACAATATGTTGTCATTATGGATGAGATACAAAATAGACAACATGTTGTCAAACAAAATCGACCGGAGCGGACGATGGAGGGGGATGCCTTTTCCGCTTTTGCGATCACCGCCCTTCGCCTCGCCGGCCATCTGACGGCGGCGGGCGACCATTTGGCAAAGCCGGCAGGACAGACGAGCGCGCGCTGGCAGGTGCTGGCGGCGGCACGACGCGGCGGCATGTCGGTGGCGCAGATCGCCCGCGCGCTCGGCGTCGCCCGCCAGGGCGTGCAGCGGCTTACCGATGTGCTGGAGGGTGAAGGACTGATCGCCTATGCCGACAATCCGCAGCACCAGCGCGCCAAACTGGTGCGGCTGACGGAAGAAGGGGCGGCGCGGCTCGGCGTCATCGAGATCGCGCAAGCCGGATGGGCCGACGGGCTGGGCGGCGCCTTCACGTCAGCCGAACTCGATGCGGCACGGGCGGTGATGGCCCGGGTCATGGAGATGCTGGAGGCGGATGAGGCGTCCCGCGGCTGAATAACTCACCACGGCATGTCTTGGGAAACCGAGCGGATAAGGCACGGCATCCGCCGGCCAGACACAAAAAAAGGCCGGGTTAACCCGACCTTCCCTGCTATCTCAACGAACCGTGCCGGTACATCCGTGGTCACGATCCGGAGATGATATTCAAAGCCTTGAAGGCTCAGGCCGCCTGGAGGCGGTCTGCCGACATCTTGCCGGACTTGTTGTCGCGGACGAGCTCGTAAGACAGCTTCTGGCCATCCTTGAGATCGCGCATGCCAGCGCGTTCAACGGCGGAGATGTGGACGAAAACGTCGGCTGCGCCGTCATCCGGCTGAATGAAGCCGAAGCCCTTGGTTGCGTTGAACCACTTTACGGTACCTGTGCTCATGACGATATCCTTTTCGAATCGTTCATAGAAGAATGCAGCTCGAACAAATGCCGAGCGGCGATGAAAACCGATTTTGGAGGAAGTTCGCCAGGAACGACGCGAGGCCGTTTCAAAGTTCATCTAGCAAGATCGATGCGCGGATATGTAATCGGAAATTGTGTCCGTGACAAGGCCGCACCAAGGGAAATCGGTGACGTTTCAGACACTGCGGACAGGTCTTGCCCTGCCGCGTGGCGCGGAAAACCGGGGGCGAGTTTTTTTCAGAAACTGAAATACCGTCTATTCGGCCTGCGCCAACCTGGTGATCGCCTTGCCGAGGCGGGCGACCCGCACTTCCGGGCTCGTTGCCTTCAGGAGTGGCAGGACGATTGCATATTGGCCGGTCTTGTCGAGCCGAGCAAAGGCAGCGCCAGCGGCAGCGTTCTCAGTGAGCGCCGCCGCCAGATCGTCCGGTAAGCCGGCATCGCGTTGTGGAGCGTAGGCGACAGCCCAGCGTCCGTCGGCTTTGGCGGCAGCGACTTCGGCAAGGCCCGTCGGCCGCATGCGCCCGGTTTCCGCGAGTGCTGTGACCCGATCGACATTGAGCTTGGACCACGGACTTTTGGCGCGCCGGGGCGAATAACGCTGCAGGTAGGAGTTCGCGTCAAACCCCTTGCGCTGGCTGTCAATCCAGCCGTAACAGAGCGCCACATCCAGCGCCTCATCGATGCTGATGAGAGTTCTCTTCGGATTTTTCTTACCGATCTTCAGCCAGGCGCCGGTCGATGCTGCGTGATGCACGCAGAGCCAGGATTCCCACTCCAATGGATCGGCGAATGCGAGGATGTCGGTGGATGGTTGCATGGGCGGTCCGGTCCGGGTGACAGCGAGGCGTGTGTTGCTTGCGGTTACGGATTGCCGTCACCCCCTGCCCCATTCAACATTTGAAACCCGGCAAGAGCGGCACAGCTCAAAAGGCGGCCTAAGCCGCCTTCCCCACCTTCGCATAGGGGTCGAACCGACCGTAAAACGTCTCGCCCTTGGCGGCCATGTCCTTCAGCAGCGGCGTCGGCTTGAAGTGACTTCCGTAAGTACTTGCTAACTTCTCAGCCAGTTCCACGAAAGCCTTCGCGCCCATCCCGTCGATATAGCTCAGCGCTCCGCCGGTGTAGGGCGCGAAGCCAAAGCCCAGGATCGACCCGACATCCGCCTCGCGCGGATCGGTGACGATGCCTTCCTCCACGGTGCGGGCGGCTTCCAGCGCAATGGTCACGAGGAAGCGTTGCTTCAGGACGTGGACGTCAACCTCGTCCGCCTGCTTCTGCGGGTAGAGGGTCTTGAGGTCGGGCCAGAGGGACTTCTTCGCCGGTTTCGGTGGATAGTCGTAGAAGCCCTTGGAATTCTTGCGGCCGAAGCGACCTTCCCTTTCCACCATGCGGGAGATGAGCTCCATATGCCTGGGGTCGATGGCTTTTTCGCCGAGATCGGCGACCGTCGCCTTGAGGATTTTCAGCGAGAGGTCGATGGCGACTTCGTCGTTGAGCGCCAGGGGGCCAACCGGCATGCCGGCCATCTTGGCGGCATTCTCGATCATCACAGGCGGCACGCCCTCTATCAGCATGTCGTAGCTTTCCGACATGTAGCGCAGCACGCAGCGATTGACGAAGAAGCCGCGGGTGTCGTTGACGACGATCGGCGTCTTCTTGATGGCTGCGATATAGTCGAGAGCGACGGCCAGCGCCCTGTCGCCGGTGTCGCTTCCGAGGATGACCTCGGTCAGCATCATCTTCTCGACAGGCGAGAAGAAGTGGATGCCGATGAAATCGGCAGGGCGTTTCGAATTCTTGGCGAGACCTGATATCGGCAGGGTCGAGGTATTGGAGGCGAAGATCGCGCCGTCGGGCAGCACGGCTTCGACCGCCTCGATGACCGCTTTCTTCACCTCGCGATCCTCGAACACCGCCTCGATGACGAGATCGGCATTGGCGAGGTCGGCATAGTCGGCCGAGGGCGTGATGCGGGAGAGCAGTGCGGCCGCTTCATCCTGCGTAAGACGCCCCTTACCGACCGAATCCTTGACCAGGCCTTCCGAGACGGCCTTGCCCTTGGTCGCCGCTTCGATGTCGCGGTCGATCAACGTCACGGGAATGCCGGCGGCGGCGGTGACATAGGCGATCGAGGCGCCCATGAAGCCGGCGCCGACGACGCCGATATGTTTCAGCTCGGTCTTCGCGTGACCTGCCGGGCGGCGGGCGCCCTTGCCGAGCTCCTGCATGGAGATGAACAGCGAACGGATCATCGAGAAGGCTTCACGGGTCTGGAGCACCTCGGTGAAATAACGCTGCTCGATCTTCAGACCGGTGTCGAACGGCACCTGCAGGCCTTCGTAGACGCATTTCAGGATGGCAAGCGCTGCCGGATAATTGCCCGATGTTTCCCTGCGCAGGATCGCAGGCGCCGCCGGCCAGAGCTGGGCGGAGGCCGGCGTCCAGATGCCGCCGCCAGGCGCCTTGAAGCCCTTCTCGTCCCAGGGGGCGACCGGCTTCAGGCCATCCTTGATCATCTGCTTGGCGGCCGGGATGAGCTGATCCGGCTCGACCACCTGATGCACGAGGTTCATCGCCTTGGCGCGGGAGCCGGTCAGCGACTGGCCCGTCGTCATCATCTGCAGCGCATCCTGGGCGTTCGCCAACCGCGGCACACGCTGCGTGCCGCCGGCGCCGGGGAAGATGCCGACCTTCACCTCGGGCAGTGCAATCTTGACGCTCTTGGCATTGGAGGCGACGCGGCCGTGGCAGGCAAGCGACAGTTCGAAAGCGCCGCCCATGCAGGTGCCGTTGATGGCGGACACCCAGGGCTTGCCCGATGTTTCGAGCTTGCGGAATAGGCCGCTCATGCGGCCGACCAGGCCGAAGAGGTTCTGCACCGCTGTCTCTGGGCTCTTTGCCTTCTCCTCCTGATAGGAGCTGAACATCGACTTGATCATCGACAGATCAGCGCCGCCGGAGAAGGAGGATTTGCCGGAGGTGACGACGACACCCTTGACGGCGGCATCGGCGGTCGTGGCGTCGATAATGGCGTCGAGTTCGGCCATCACCTCGGCGGTGAAGACGTTCATCGATTTGCCGGGCATGTCCCAGGTGACGAGAGCGATGCCGTCGGCGTCGGTTTCGAGCGTGAAATTGGTGTAGGTCATTGGGTTTCCTCCCCGATCAGGCCGGCAAATGGCTGCGCTGCGCGTCTAAGGTCTTCGTCTTTTCGGTGACGACATCGCCGGTGTGCTTGGTCTGCGACGGCTCGAAAAGCACGATCCAGCATTCCTCAGGCGCAACCGGATTATGCTCGACTCCTCTCGGCACGACATGAAAATCACCGGCCTTGAGATGCACATGCGGGCGGTCGCGATATTCGATGGTAAGCGAGCCCTTCCAGATGAGGAAAAGCTCGTCCTCGTCGCGGTGGGAATGCCAGGTCAGTTGGCCCTGGACCTTGGCGAGCTTGACGCTCTGGCCGTTGAGATCGGCGATGACGCGGGGCGACCAATGCTCGGTGACCTCGGCATATTCGGTTTCGATCGTGCCGGTGTTGAAGCCCATCGTCAGACCCTTTCGATAACCGTTGCGGTACCCATGCCGGCGCCGATGCAGAGCGTCACCAGCGCGGTGTTGAGGTCGCGGCGTTCAAGTTCGTCCAGCACCGTGCCGAGGATCATCGCGCCGGTGGCTCCAAGCGGATGGCCCATGGCGATGGCGCCGCCATTGACGTTGATCCTGTCATGGTCAATGTCGAAGGCCTGCATGTAGCGCAGCACCACGGCAGCGAAGGCCTCGTTGAGTTCGAAGAGGTCGATGTCGGACAGGCTCATGCCTGATCGTTTCAACAGCTTCTCGGTGACGTCGACGGGCCCGGTCAGCATTAGGGCCGGATCGGAGCCGATATTGGCGAAAGCCTTGATGCGGGCGCGCGGCTTTTTGCCCATGCTCTCACCGCCGGCTTTGGAGCCGAGCAGGACGACGCTGGCGCCATCGACGATGCCGGAGGAATTGCCGGCATGGTGGACATAGTTGATGCGCTCGATCTCCGGATGGGCCTGGATGCCGACGGCCTCGAAGCCGCCCATCTCGCCGGGCATCTGGAAGGACGGATTGAGGGAGGCGAGCGCCTGCATATCGGTGCCGGGGCGCATGTGTTCGTCCTTTGCCAGGATCGTCAGGCCGTTCTGGTCCTTGACCGGGATGACCGACTTGTCGAACCAGCCCTCTTCCCAGGCATGGGCAGCGCGCTTCTGGCTCTCGACCGCGTAAGCGTCGACATCGGTTCTGCTGAAGCCGTATTTGGTGGCGATCAGATCGGCCGAGACGCCCTGCGGCATGAAATAGGCCGGGAAATTCACGGAAGGATCCATGAACCAGGCGCCGCCGGACATGCCGAGGCCGACGCGGGACATGCTTTCCACGCCGCCCGCGATGACGATGTCGTCGGCCCCTTGCGCGATCTTGCCCGCACCGAAATTGACGGCATCGAGGCCGGAGGCGCAGAAGCGGGAGATCTGCATGCCGGGCGCCTTGGTGGAGTAACCGGCTTCGAAGGCGGCGGCCTTGGGGATGACGGCGCCGGCATCCATGACCGGATCGACGCAGCCCATGATGATGTCGTCGACCGTGTCCGTATTCAGCCCGTTGCGGTCGCGGATTGCCTCCAGCGTCTTTGCCGCGAGGCGGACGGAGGGCACTTCATGCAGGGCGCCGTCCTTCTTGCCACGGCCGCGCGGCGTGCGCACGTGGTCGTAAATGAAAACCTCGGTCATTTCCTCATCTCCCTGACGGCGCGGCGGCGCCGGTGAATTTCGTTCTTCCCTCTTTCGCCCAACAGGCCACCTCTGCCTGGGTCGAGCCACCGGTCTCGACCCGTCCTTCGGACCCCCGCTGGGGAGAAGAGGGGCACAATCAAAACGCTTCGGCGGCCAGTTCCATCATCGTGTCGGCGCCGGCCTCGATGCGAGCCTTGCGAAGCGCGGTTTCCGGCATCAGGCGTTCCATGAAGAAGCGGGCGGTGATCAGCTTGTTCTTCAGGTAATCCTCGCGAGCCGCATCGCCTGATGCAAGGCCATCCTCGGCGGCTTTCGCCATCTTCGCCCACATATAGCCGAGAATGACGAGGCCGAAGAGGTGCATGTAGTCGGTCGAGCCGGCGCCGGCATTGTCGGGCTTGGCCATGGCGTTCTGCATGAACCACATGGTCGCGCCCTGGACGTCGTTCAAGCCCTTCTTCAGATGCTTGGTGAAGAAGGAGAGCTTTTCGTTGCTGCGGTTCTCCTCGCAGAAATCGCCGATTTCCTTGAACAGGGCCATGGCGGCGCGGCCGCCGTTCAGGGCCAGCTTGCGGCCGACGAGATCGAGCGCCTGAATGCCGTTGGCGCCTTCATAGATCATGGCGATGCGGGCATCGCGCACATACTGGCTCATGCCGTGTTCTTCGATATAGCCGTGGCCGCCGAAGACCTGCTGGGCCATGACGGCATGATCGAAGCCCTTGTCGGTCATCACGCCCTTGAGGATCGGGGTGACGAGGCCGAGAATATCGTCGGCCGTCTGGCGCTCCTTCTCGTCGGTGGCGCGGTGGGCGATATCAGATTTGAGCGCAGTCCAGAGCAGGAAGGCGCGGCCGGCCTCGTTGAAGGCGCGGATGGTCATCAGCGTGCGGCGAATATCCGGATGGACGATGATCGGATCGGCTTTCTTGTCCGGCGCCTTGGGGCCGGACAGCGAGCGGCCCTGGATGCGGTCGCGGGCATAGCTGGCGGCGTTCTGATAGGCGATCTCGGAAATGGCGATGCCCTGCAGGCCAACCATCAGGCGAGCCTCGTTCATCATTACGAACATAGCGTTGAGGCCGCGATTTTCGGCGCCGATCAGGAAACCCTTCGCCTCGTCGTAATTCATGACGCAGGTGGCATTGGCGTGGATGCCCATCTTGTGCTCGATCGCGCCGCAGGAGACAGCATTGCGGGCGCCGAGCGCGCCGTCGTCGCCGACCAGGAATTTCGGAACGATGAAGAGCGAGATGCCCTTGGTGCCCTCAGGCGCACCCTCGATGCGGGCGAGCACCAGATGGATGACATTGTCGGTCAGGTCATGCTCGCCGGCGGAGATGAAGATCTTCTGGCCTGATATTTTGTAGCTGCCGTCAGCCTGCGGCACTGCCTTGGTGCGCAGCATGCCGAGATCGGTGCCGCAATGCGGCTCGGTCAGGTTCATGGTGCCGGACCACGTGCCATCCACCATCTTCGGCAGATAGGTGGCCTTCTGCTCGTCGGAGCCGTGGACGAGCAGCGCGGCGATCGCGCCCTGGGTCAGGCCGGGATACATCATCAGCGACATGTTGGCGGCCGAGGTATATTCGCCGACGGCGGTATGCAGCGTGTAGGGAAGCCCCTGCCCGCCGAATTCCTCCGGCACCGCAAGACCGATCCAGCCGCCGTCGCGATAGGCCTTGTAAGCCTCCTTGAAGCCCTTCGGCGTCGAGACGCTGGCATCATCGTGGCGCGTGCAGCCTTCCTGATCGCCGGAATAGTTCAGCGGAAAGAGAACTTCCTCGGCAACCCGTCCGGCCTCGCCGAGGATCGCTTCGATCATATCGGGGGTCGCGTCGGCAAAACCGGGCAGATTGTTGTAGCGTTCGAGGCCCAGCACGTCGTTCAGGACGAAGAGCGTATCGTTCACCGGGGCCTTGTAGACTGGCATCTCTCGAATTCCTCCCATTCGGCTGACCGGCTCGCGCCGGCCTTGGGCACTGTCTTACAAAATATTGACGTTTGCGTAAACGTCAAATTCTGCAGTTGTGAAGTCTTTTCATGAAAAAATTCGAGAGCGCGAATCCGCGGGCATGCGGCGCTGGGAGGAGACGCCATCTCATCTTCCTTGTCCACCGCAGAACGGCGTATAAGCTGAGGCGTCTTTCAAGCCGCAATCGCGGCAATGTTTCACGAGGGCCGCCGGCATGATCAGTTTCGAGGCGATAAGACAGCGTGCCGAGGAGCGAAAAGGCGGCGCGGCTGCACTTCAGGCATTGCTGGAAAATTACCGGCCGGATCATGAGCGGCTGCGCGCCATGCCCGACGATCGTATCCTGGCGGATATGACGCGACGCATCTTCTACAGCGGCTTCGTCCAGAAGGTGATCGATGCTAAATGGCCGGGTTTCGAAGCGGCGTTTTCCGGTTTCGATCCGGCGACGCTGAATATCGCGCCCGACGACTATTGGCACGCCCTGACGTCGGATGAGCGGATCATCCGCAATGGCGCCAAGATCATGTCGGTTCGGGCCAATGCCGCCTTCATCCGGGAACTGGCGAAGGAATATGGCAGCGCCGGCGTCTTCTTCGCCGACTGGCCACGGGACGACCAGATCGGGCTTCTCGACCTGTTGAGCAAACGCGGCAACCGGCTCGGCGGCATGACCGGGCAATATTTCCTGCGGGGCATCGGCCGCGACAGTTTCATTGCCACGATCGACGTGCTCGCCTGCCTCAGATCCGCCGGCGTGTCGCTCTCCTCGTCGGGCACGACGAAGAAGGACCAGCAGTCGATCCAGCAGGCCTTCAACGACTGGGCGGGGGAAACCGGCCTTTCCTTCATCCATCTCTCGCGCATCAGCGCCTATTCGATCGATTCGGCGCAATCGCACTGAAATTCCAGTCGAGTGGTGGTGCAAACCGTCCGGGCTTCCTACGTCATCAGGACGATCCATCGAGGAAGATATCATGACCGACTTTCCCTATGAGAGCGCACTCATCGTCGGCGCCGGCTCCGGCATCAGCGCATCGCTTGCCCGGCAATTGTCGGCGCAGGGCGTCAACGTCGGGCTCGCCGCCCGCAATATCGAGAAACTGCAAGGGCTCATCGCGGAGACCGGCGCCAGCGCCTTTACAGCAGACGTTTCACAGCCGGCGAGCGTCGCAGCGCTGTTCGACGAGGCCGCTGCCGCAATCGGCGGACCTGACGTGGTGATCTTCAATGCCAGCGCCCGCCTGCGCGGCCCGCTCGCCGAACTCGATCCCGCCGAGGTCGAGAAGTCTATCGCGACCACCGCTTTCGGCGGTTTCCTGGTGGTGCAGCAGGCGGCGCGGCGGATGATTCCGCGCGGCCGCGGCGCCATCCTCATCACCGGCGCCTCGGCAAGCGTGAAGGGCTTTGCGCAATCGGCCCCCTTCGCCATGGGCAAGTTCGCATTGCGCGGCCTTGCCCAGAGTGCAGCCCGCGAACTCGGGCCGATGGGTATCCATGTCGCGCATTTCGTCATCGACGGCGCCGTGCGCTCGCAGATCCGGCCGGACCGGGCAGATAGCCCGGATGGCACGCTGCTGCCGGAGGCGATCGCCCAGACCTATGTCGACGTGCTTCGCCAGCACCGCAGTGCGTGGTCGCTGGAGGTGGAAGTCCGGCCCTGGACGGAGAGCTTCTAAGCCCCTGCTAACGGCGGACAAGGCAACTTTCGCGGCGGTTTCAAACAGGCTAGACTTTGCCGTCAACGCTGGCTGGGAGGATACCAATGCCGCGCCTCGACCATGTCACCATCGAGACCCGCGATGCGCCTGGGATGATCGGCTTCCTGGAAGCCGTGCTCGGCGTCAGGGAAGGCTATCGGCCGCCCTTTCCCTCGCCCGGCCATTGGCTCTATCTGGACGACCGCCCGGTCATCCATCTCAGCCTGACATCGCGCAGCACCGATTTTCCACCCGGCATCTTCAACCATGTCGCCTTCAGCCTTTACGAATTCGGGCCGGCGCTGGAACGCATCAAGGCGGGCGGCTATCGCTACGAATATTACGATATTCCCGACACCGATCTCGGCCAGGTCTTCGTCTACGGGCCCGAAGGCGTGAAGATCGAGCTGCAATATCCCAGGCCCGCCTGAACGCGCCGTCGCCATTCGATGTGACGCGTTCGGGGGCAATTGCCGCCAAAAACGGCGTTTGGAACACAAACGTTAAAAAATTCCCATCGGCATTAACGGCTTGTTTACCACGTTTCGTGAAAGGTGCGGATTGAGCAGTAGCGATCCGCATTCCTTTCCCCAGTCTCGCGTTCCTAAGAGATGCCGCTACATCGTTCAGCTTGAGGAAAGTCTAATTGACTATCGTCTTATGAATGATGCGCTCCGGTCCGCGTAAAGACGCGGGCAGCAGACGGAAAAGCCAAAGATCGAGCTCTGACGAGAGGTCGAGCAGTCGAAGCGAGCAAGAAGATGAACGGATCGCGATCAAATCCTTCCCGACAGTCCGACAGGACCTCGCTCGATGCGCTGAACCGCACGATCGAAGGGCTGGAGGCACGCATCGAAGGGCTGATGGGCAGCGGGCGCGAGCAGCGGCCGCGCACGGCAACGGCCGAGCGCGACCCATATGCCGGCTCCCACGCTCCCCGGCCCGCAAAGGCCCCACCAGAGCCGCGGCCGGATCCGCTCGCCGAAATCCGTCAACGCCAGCGCACGCTCGAAGCCGGCCGCGAACGGCCCTACGCACGCGAACAGGCCCCGCAGCTTCGTGAACCCACGCCCCGCGCCGCCGCCCCAGTGCCGGCGCCCGTCTTCCGCGCCGGCGACGACACGATGACGGAGATCGCCCAGGCGCTCGTCAACCTGCGCCAGGACCTGAAGCGCGACATTTCCGAGGGCGTCACCCGCGAGATGAACGCGCTGCGCGCCGAGCTGCGCGAAATCAAGACAAATGCCGGAGACGGCCATTTCGCCGACGACATGCGCGCCGATATGGGCCGCCTTGCCCAGAGCATCACCCAGCTGACCGGCCGCTCCGCCGCGCCGGAGGCCACCGGCCTTCGCGAGGATTTCGAAGAGCTGCGCTCGCTGATGGACGGGCTGGCGCGCGAGGATTCGCTGCGCCACATGGAAAACCGTTGGGACGGTTTCGAAAACCGGCTTGCGGCGCTCGATACCGAAGGGCTGCAGGAAGAGCTCGTTTCGCTCGCCTATCGGCTCGACGACATCAAACGCCATATCGGCGGCATGGGCGAAAGCCCGGCCGTTCGGGCGCTGGAAGACAAGCTGATCTCGATCGCCACGGCGATGGAGCATTTCGGCAATATGATCCAGCCGCACGACCGGGTGATGTCCGAACAGTTCGCCGCCATGGATATGCGGCTCGACGAGATCAGCCGGGCGATCGCGGCAAGCGGGCGCACGGCCGCCACCAATGATCCGGGCCTGATGCAGCGGTTGGAAAGCCGGCTTTCGGCGCTGGCCGATCAGATCGACCTGATGAGCCATGACGCAGCCAACCGCGTGAACCCGGCCGACGAGCTGGCGATGCGGCTGGAGGCGCTGACGGGACGCGTCGAGGAGCTGACCAAGGCGGAAGCGACGTCGCGGCTCGACGAACGGCTGGAACATCTCTCCTATCTGTTGGAGCGCACGCAGGAGACGGCGCCGCAGCCCGACCTTACCGGCCCGCTTTCCGATATTTCCCGCAAGATCGACGCGCTTGAGAACGGCGCCGTCAACGATGTGCTGGCTCAGCGGCTCGACCATCTCGCCCGGCGCATCGACGAGATGGCCCATCAGCAGCAGGCGCCGGCGCCTGCCGCTGTGGCCGACGACGGCGCTTTCCGGCGCCTCGAAGGACGGCTGAGCGACATCGCCGCCCGGCTGGAGGAAAGCACATCGGCAGCGCCGACCGATCCGCGCGCACTGAAGAACCTCGAAGACCAGATCGCCAATCTTTCGGCACTGATGAGCGCGCCGCGCGAGAGCGCCGTAATACCCCCCGAACTCGATCAGCGCATGGGCGCGATCGAAGACTATATGGCGACGAGCGATGAATATATCATCGAGGCGGCACGCCAGGCGGCAGAGGCCGTGGTCGAAGCCTATTCGCGCCATGGCGGTCCGCAGGGTGTCATGCCCGCCGCCGACATGTCGGCGCTGACGGCGCTGGCCGAGGATCTTCGCCACCTCGAGGATATCAGCCGCGACAGCGAGGAACGCACCCACAAGACTTTCACGGCGCTGCACGAGACGCTGGTGCATATCGCCGATCGCCTCGACGGCATGGAAGATCGCGGCCGGCCGGTCGCCCAGATGCCGGTCGCCGACGTCGATTTCGATGTCGATCCCTATGCGCTGATGGTGGCCGAAGCGGAGATGGCCCGGACGCCGGCCGCTGCCCCGACAGCGAAGGCTTCTCCTGTTATCCGCACGGCCGAGGTCGCAGCCGAACCTGCCGCCCCGGCGCAAGCCACCGCCATGAGCGGAACGAGCGCGATCGCCATCGAAGCCGCGACCAGGACGACGGAAGCTGCGACAGCGGCCCGGGCACAGGTCCCGGCGAAGGCCAGCCTGCTCGCCAGCCTCGGCAAGCGGCTGCTGCCCGGCAAGAAAGCCGAGAGCCGGGCGAGCGAACGTCCGATGATCGACCCCGCGCCGTCGATCGATCCCACCGACGTGGTGCCGACGGATGCGTCGAACGAATTGCTCGAGCCGGGCTCGGGCGCACCTGACGTGAAGAAGATCCTTGAGCGGGTTCGCGCCAGCCAGAGTGCGGCACGCGGCAAACCTGCCGGCGAAACCGATCGCGCCGATTACATCGCTGCTGCGCGCCGTGCGGCGCAGGCGGCCGCGATGGAGGTGGATGCCAATCCGAAGCAGCCAGCCGTCAAGGCCGAGAAGAAAGGCGCGACCGCCGACAAGGCCGGCAAGGCTTCTGACAAGACAGGCAAGACCAGCGCCTTTTCGCGCTACCGGCGGCCGATCCTGCTGGCGGTCGGCGCCGTGCTGCTCGCCATCATGGCCTTTCCACTTGCCCGAACGCTGACGAGCGGCGAGCGCGCGCCGCAGCCGCCAGCGGAAGTCTCGGCACTGACCGGTGCTGCGGAAAACCCGGCGGCGGCCTTGCCTGAAGCGACACCTGCCCAGCCGGATGCCGCCGCTCTCGGAACGACCACTCCGGCAATGGAAGCTGTTCCGCCCGCCGCCGAACAGGCGCAGCCGGAAGCAACCCCACCGGCCGGTGGTGACCATCTGACCGACATGACGCCGCTTGACGGCGAAGGGGCAGCGACCCTTGCCCCTCCCGGTCCGTCCGGCGCAGCGCAGGAAACATCGGGCTTCGTTCCCGCACCCGCACCGCAGGCCGCCATCACCATTCCCGACACCGTCCAGCCGAAATCGCTTGCCGATGCGGCGAGCGGCGGCGATGCGCTGGCGCTGTTCGAAATCGGCGCGCGTTATTCCGACGGCCGCAACGGCATGACGGTCGATCAGAAGCAGGCGGCGAACTGGTACCAGCTTGCGGCCGACAAGGGCTTTGCGCCTGCGCAATACCGGCTCGGCAGCATGTACGAGAAAGGCAACGGCGTCGAACGCGACATCGCCAAGGCAAAGGGCTTCTACGAGCAGGCGGCCAACCAGGGCAATGCCAGCGCCATGCACAATCTCGCCGTCCTCTACGCCTCCGGCGCGCTGGGCCAGCAGGATTATGCAACGGCCGCTTCGTGGTTCACCAAGGCTGCGAACCTCGGCATCACCGACAGCCAGTTCAACCTGGCGATCCTCTGTGCTAGGGGCAACGGGGTTCCGGCGGATCTCGAAGAGTCCTACAAATGGTTTGCGATCGCCGCCAAGGCCGGCGACAAGGATGCGGCGCAGAAGCGCGACGAAGTGGCCAAAGCCATGAAGCCCGACCAGCTCGAACGGGCGCGCGGCAAGGCTGATCTCTGGAAGCCGGAGCCGGTCGACCACCGCACGAACGCCATCGACATCCCCGACGAATGGGCAGGCACCGGGGCGAAGACGGCGACCGTCGACATGAAGAAGGCAGTCCGCAACATCCAGGCGATCCTCAACAATAACGGCTTCGACGCCGGAGTGCCGGACGGCGAAATGGGCGCGAAGACCGTGACCGCGATCAAAAACTTCCAGAAGTCCGTCGGGCAGGAGCCGGACGGCAAGGTGACCGATGCGACCGTGAAGGCGCTGCTCGAACACAACAAGCAGGGCAGCAAGGCGATCTAAAGGGGCCTGGCGGCACTACAGCGCCGCGCGTCTTTTCAGACGCGCAATTGACGCTGTAACCCGCTGAATTACTGCTTAATTTATCCTTCAATCGGAATCGATTTAAGGATAAATTATGCGGTAGGCCGCAAGGCTTTTTCCAATTTTGCCGTCGCCTGTCACAAAACCTGAAAAAAGCCGGATTATGCCCGGACATATCGATCCGCGCATCCGGCGAATCCTCTGCCACCGATCTCTCCGCCAATCTCTATGGCTAATCACGGGGCCGATCGAAAGCCTCTGGCAACGATTTCACAGTATGGTGCGCATTCGAACGGGGACGTGACAAGAAACCGCCCGGCAGGAGCGGTCATCATTCGGGGTCGGCTGTGACAATCTATCTGCCCATCGCAGAATTGTCGGTGAACATTTTCATCATTCTCGGCATGGGGGCGGCCGTCGGATTCCTGTCTGGAATGTTCGGCGTCGGCGGCGGCTTTCTCATCACCCCGCTGTTGATCTTCTACAACATCCCGCCCGTCGTCGCGGTCGCGACCGGCGCCAACCAGGTGGTGGCGTCGTCGATATCGGGCGCGATCACGCATTTCCGGCGCGGCTCGCTCGACGTCAAGCTCGGCACGGTGCTGCTGGTCGGCGGTCTTACCGGGGCGACAGTCGGCATCTGGATCTTCTCGCTGCTGCGCGCCATCGGCCAGCTCGATCTGATCATTTCGCTGATGTATGTCGTCTTCCTCGGCACCGTCGGCGGACTGATGCTGCTCGAAAGCATCAATGCCATGCGGCGAGCAGCGCGCAACGAACCGCCCGCACCGCGCAAGCCTGGCCACCAGCACTGGGTGCACAAGCTGCCGCTGAAGGTGCGTTTCAAGAAATCGAAGATCTATCTCAGCGTCATTCCAATCGTCGCACTCGGCTTTGCGATCGGCATCCTCACCTCGATCATGGGTGTCGGCGGTGGATTCATCATGGTGCCGGCGATGATCTACCTGCTGCGCATCCCGACCAATGTCGTCGTCGGCACATCGCTGTTCCAGATCATCTTCGTGACCGCCTATACGACGATCGTGCAGGCGGCGACGAACTTTTCCGTCGACATCGTGCTTGCCTTCATCCTGATGGTGGCCGGTGTCATCGGCGCGCAATACGGCGTGCGGGTCGGCCAGAAGCTGCGCGGCGAGCAGCTGCGCGCCCTGCTCGGCCTACTGGTGCTTGCCGTCGGCCTGCGTCTTGCAATCGCGCTGGTGGTGGCGCCGGCCGACGTCTATTCGGTGGTGATGGGAGCGGGCAACTGATGCGCCTGCTTGTTTTCGTCATCGCGTTGCTTTGCCTGCTGCCGGCCTCTGCCGGAGCCCAGTGGCTGCCGGGGCAGGCATCGGAGGCGGTCCGTGAAGGGTTGGAAATCGGCACGTCGACCAGCGAAATCGCCATCACCTCGGATTTCCACGGCGCGGATCTGACCATCTTCGGGGCGCTCTCGAATACCGACCAGCTGCTGCTCGCCGTCGGCCAATATGACGTGGTCGTGGTGCTGGAAGGCCCGCGCGAGGACGCGACGGTGCGCAAGAAGGAACGCGTCTTCGGCATCTGGGTGAACACCCGCTCGATGACCTTCGAAGCGGTGCCGCATTCCTATTCGATGTCGAGTTCACGCATGATCGACGACATCGTGACGCCGCTTGACCTGATCGATCAGGGGATCGGCATCGACCACATTCCGCTGACGCCGGTCGGCTTCGTCGGCGACGGCAGCAATCTCGGCGAGTTCCGCGAGGCCTTCCGGCGACTGCAGCAGGGCGGCGGGCTCTATGACCGCAATCCGAGCGGCGTGCGGTTCGTTTCCTCCAACCTCTTCAAAGCGAGCCTGCGTCTGCCGGCAAACATTCCGAACGGGGTGCACAGCGTGCGCGCCTATCTGTTCAAGAGCGGCATTTTCGTGACCGAGAAATCGCTGCCGCTGCGGGTCATCAAGACCGGCATCGAGCAGACGATCACCGATGCGGCGCATGATCAGCCGATCCTCTACGGCTGTGCGGCGGTGCTGCTCGCCGTGATCACCGGCTGGGGTGCCAGCCTAATCTTCCGTAAGGACTGATCCGCCGCAAGGCGCTCAAGCGGATTTCTTCCTGAAAATAGGCTCGGCAAGACACCCGGGCACGAGGAGCCTGCCCGGCGGCAGCTGCTTGCCCGGATGTTTTGGCGGCAGTTCATCCATGCCTCCAAAAACCGCTTGCATTTCGCTATCAGTCGATCTAGTTTCAACCAGTTGCACCTCGCAATCGGTTTTATCTCGGTTGGCAATTCAGAAGGAGGATGGAAATGAGAAAGCTTGTTGTCTGGAACCTGATGACGCTCGATGGTTATTTCGAAGGCACGAAGCCGTGGGATATCGACTTCCACAATCTCGCCTGGGGACCTGAATTGCAGCGCTATGCCGAACAGTTCGGGAGGGAAGGCGATCTGCTGGTATTCGGCCGCAAGACCTATGAGGGCATGGCCTCCTACTGGCCAAGCGCCGAGGGCGAAGGTGAGATCAAAGCCTATATGAACGGCATCGCCAAGATCGCCGTGTCGCGGACGATGACCGAGCCCGGCTGGAACAATGCCCGTGTCGTCAACGATCCGGTCCCCGAACTGACGAGGCTGAAGCAGGAGGACGGCAGGACGATCTTCATCTTCGGCAGCGCCGAGCTTGCCGACAGCCTGCTGAAAGCGGGGCTTATCGACGAAATCAGGGTTTGCCTGGTGCCTGTCATTCTCGGCGGCGGCAATCCGCTTTTCAAACAGGCAGAGGGCCAGGTGCCGCTGAAGCTCATCGAATCCTCGACGACGGAGGGCGGCGCGGTGATCCTGCGCTACGAGCCCGTCAAGGCTTAGCGGCGCTCACCCATTGAGATTTTGACACGATGCCGTCCCGATGGTCAGGCCAGGGTATCCATCCCTGGTCGCACAAGAGAGCAGCCTGGGAAGTTCGCATTCGACTAAAAACCGGTTTTTAACATTTACGAGTTAGTAATCTCTCGGAAACGAGAGGTTTTGTCATGCGTACTCGTATCGTTCTGACGGCCATGGGTCTCGCGCTGCTTGCCGGCTGCGCGACGGCGCCGAAGCAGACGAGGAACATCTGTGCCGTCTTCGACGAGCGCGACGGGCTTTTCTCCAGCTGGCAGAGTGCCGCCGAGCGGACGGAGAAGAAATATGGCGTGCCCGTACCGATCCTGATGGCGACGATGTATACCGAATCCGGCTTCCAGCCCTATGCGCGGCCGCCGCGCACCAAACTGTTCGGCTTCATTCCCTGGACCCGGCCTTCGACGGCCTACGGTTATTCGCAGGCACTCGACGGAACCTGGGATCACTATCAGTCGCAGACGGGGAACTGGACTGCGCGACGGGCGAACTTCGCCGACGCGATCGATTTCATCGGCTGGTATCACTACCAGAACAGCGTGGAGACCGGCATTCCTCTGAACGATGCCTATAATCTCTATCTCGCCTATTATTCCGGGCCGACGGGATACAAACGCGGCGACTGGCGCTCGAACGGGCAGCTGCAGCAGACGGCGCAGAAGTTTGCGCGGATGGCCGGGACGTATCAGCGGCAGTTGCAGGAGTGCGATTGAGGATAGTTGAGGGCGTGCCATGTCCGCCCCTCTGCCCTCAAATAACAGGCGCTATCCCCACAAATTGCCGTATCTGACAGAATAGATCCGGTCCTTGCCAAGCAGATGCGCGATCAGCGACCCCCGGTCGAAAAGACCGTGCATCGCCTTGTGGCGAAGGTCGAGACCGCCGCTCATGACGCCGAAGGCCGGCATCAGTAGGCGGGCGCCGTCGGTGGCAAAGCAGGGGCGGCGGACGGATTTCTCGCGACGGCGGACGGTCGCCGACGGATGCAGGTGGCCGGCGATTTCTCCACTCTGCAAGCCGTTCTTCGGCTCGTGCCGGAAGGTCAGGCCGGCATAATGCATCTCGTCAGCGGATGTGCCCGGCAGATCGACGATGCCATCCGGATCATGGTTGCCATTGATCCAGATCCATTCGCGGCCGCGGGCCATATTGACGATCAGCGTGCGGAAATTCTCCGGCAAATGCTTCGAACCGATGCGGTCGTGGAAATTATCGCCGAGCGAGATGACGAGCTTCGGATCATAACGCGAGATGACGGCGGCAAGGACGGTCAGCGTCGCCAGCGTATCGTAAGGCGGCAGCATCATGCCGCGGCGGGCGAAAGCTGCGCCCTTTTCCAGGTGCAGGTCGGAAACGACGAGCAGGCCGGCATCGGGCAGATATAGGGCGCCGAGCGGATCACAGACCGCGGCAATGCCGTGGACCGATGTCTCGATGCCCGGCATGGCGGCCAGTCCTGATATGTCGCGCGCCAGCGCCAGGCGGTTCATCACGGTCGTCATTCCCAAATCGTCGTCGGGCCTAAATCGTCGTCAGGCCTAAATCGTCGGGCCCTAATTCTCATCAGGCCCGATTCTCGTCAAGCGAGCGCTTCGGCGATCAGATCGTCCGCCGCTTCGGCGAGCAGCGCGTCATGGGCCTCGCCCGGCACCGCCTCGCGTCCGATTTCCAGCATCACCGGCACGGCGAGCGGGGAAATATGGTCGAGAGCGCGGTGGGTGATGTGGCCCCTGATTCGTCTCAGCATATCGCCAAGACGGCCAATATCCAAAAGTCCCGTCGCCGCATCCTGCCGCGTCGCCTGCAAGAGGATGTGATCCGGCTCGTGGCTGCGCAGCACGTCGTAGATCAGATCGGCGGAGACGGTGATCTGGCGGCCGCTCTTTTCCTTGCCCGGATGACGGCGCTCGATCAAGCCGGCAATCACGGCGCAATTGCGGAAGGTGCGCTTCAACAGGAAGGATTCGTCCAGCCAGGCTTCGAGGTCGTCGCCGAGCATGTCTTCGTCGAAGAGGTCGGAGAGGCTGAGCCGGCCATTGCGGATCATCAGCCCCATATCCTCGAGGCCCCAGATGGCAAGCGAATAATCGGTGGCGACGAAACCGAGCGGCTTGGCGCCTATCCGCTCCAGCCGGCGGGTCAGCAGCATGCCGAGCGTCTGGTGGGCGAGACGGCCTTCGAAGGGATAGGCGACCATATAGCCGCGGCTGCCGCGCGGGAAGGTTTCGATCAGGAACTCGTCACGCTTCGGCAGCATCGACTTGTCGTTCTGCAGCGACAGCCAGTCGCGCACCTGATCCGGCAGGTGGCGCCAGCGATCGGGATCGGCGATCATCGCCCGCACCTGCTCGGCGAGATAGGTCGACAGCGGAAACTTGCCACCATTATAGGAGGGGATCTTCGGATCGAGCGAAAAGGCCTGCGACGCCAGGCATTCGTTTTCGCGGATGCCCTCGAAGCGCAGCACCTTGCCGGAGAAGACGAAGGTATCGCCCGGCGACATCTGCTCGAGGAAATATTCCTCGACCTTTCCCAACGTAGCGCCGCCGCGGCCGATCCTGCCGCCCTCGCCGCGCTTGACCATGCGGATATTCAGCATCGGGCTTTCGACGATGGTGCCGAGATTGAGGCGGTATTGCTGGGCGACTGCAGGATTGGAGACGCGCCAACGGCCCTCCTTGGTCTTGCGGATACGGGCGTAACGCTCATAGGTGCGGAGCGCATAACCGCCGGTGGCGACGAAATCGACGATGCGCTCGAAGGTCTCCCAGCTCAGATCGGCATAGGGCGAGGCGCTGGTGACTTCATCGTAAAGTTCAAGCATGTCGAAAGGCTCGGCGCAGGCCATGCCGAGCACATGCTGGGCGAGCACGTCGAGCGCGCCGCGGCCGACAGGCGGGGTATCCTGCGCGCCGATATAATTGGCGTCGAGGGCGGCCTGGCACTCCATGACCTCGAAGCGGTTGGCGGGCACAAGGATCGCCTTCGAGGGCTCGTCCATGCGGTGGTTGGCACGACCGATGCGCTGGGCAAGACGTGAGGCACCCTTCGGCGCACCGACATGAATGACGAGATCGACATCGCCCCAGTCGATGCCGAGATCGAGGGTGGAGGTGGCAACGACGGCGCGCAGCCGGTTTTCGGCCATCGCCGCCTCGACCTTGCGGCGCTGGGCGACATCGAGCGAGCCATGGTGGAGGGCGATCGGCAGGTTGTCGTCATTGATCGTCCAGAGCGCCTGGAACAGCATTTCGGCCTGGCTGCGGGTGTTGACGAAAAGCAGCGTCGTGCGGTGTTCAACCAGTTGCCGGTAAACATCGGGAATGGCGTATCGGGCGGAATGGCCGGACCAGGGAATGCGCTCTTCGGTCGACAGAATCGAGATATCGGGCTTGGCGCCGCCTTCGACGACGACGAGGCCTGCATGATGCTCGCTGCCCTCTTCCTGTCCGACCAGCCATTTCTGCAGATCCATGGGTTCGGCGACAGTGGCCGACAGACCGATGGTCTTGAAGCCGGGGGCAAGGCGGCGCAGGCGGGCAAGGCCGAGCGAAAGCATATGGCCGCGCTTGGAGGTGACCAGCGAATGCAGCTCGTCGAGGACGATATATTTCAGGTCCTTGAAGAAGCGCTCGGCCTCGCGGTTCGCCAGAAGCAGGGCGACCTGTTCGGGCGTCGTCAGCAGAATATCCGGCGGGTTGAGTTTCTGGCGCTGGCGCTTGGCGTTCGGCGTGTCGCCGGTGCGGTTTTCTATCGTGACCGGCAGGCCCATCTCCTCGACCGGCTTCATCAGGTTGCGCTCGATATCGATGGCAAGCGCCTTCAGTGGCGAGACATAGAGCGTATGGATGCCGGTGAAGGCGGAGCCGGGCGGGATCTTGCCGCGACGGGTGAGATCGGTGAGCGAGGGCAGGAAACCGGCGAGCGTCTTGCCGGCGCCGGTCGGCGCAATCAGCAGCGTGCTTTCGCCGGCCTCGGCGCGGGCGAGCAGTTCCAGCTGATGGGCGCGCGGGCGCCAGCCCTTTTCCGCAAACCAGCGGGTAAAGGCGGCAGGAAGCAGGGCACGGGCTTCGGAATCGATCTGGTCCACGCCCTGAAACTAGTGAAACGCCGGGGAAAGAGAAGAGCGGCCAAAGCATGTCGCGCAAAAGTGTGCCGCGGTTTTGCGATAACGACATGCGTAAAAACAAAGACCTAAAGTGCGATGAGCGAATCTGAAAGATCGCGACGCGCTTTAGCAATTCACATGGCGATATAGCGATCCTTGCGGTGGTTGATGGCGATCGTGAGGTTGAGAACGATCGCACCGAGCACGGAGCAGGCGATGATGAAGGGGCTTGCGACGAAGAAGGAGAGCGCCAGGATGACGCCGTCGAAGCCGAGCTGGACGAAGCCGGCGCGCCAGCCGAAGCGATCCTGGATATAGAGGGCGAGAATGCCGATGCCGCCGAGGCTGGCGCGGTGGCGGAAGAGCGCCAGCATACCGGCGCCGATGACGAGGCCGCCGAAGAGCGCACCAGCGATAGGATCGACATGCGCCATGCTGATGAAGCCCGAGATGAATTCCGACAGAACCGAGGTGAGCGCGATGGCGGCGAAGGTCTTGATGGTGAAGGCAGCGCCCAAGCGGCGGAAGGCGAGATAGTAGAAGGGCAGGTTCACGACGAAGAAGCAGAGGCCGAAGCTCAGGCCGGTCGCATAATGGGCGAGGAAGGCAAGGCCTGCCGTGCCGCCGGCAAGCAGCCCCGCGCCGGAGAGAAGCGATACGCCGAGCACGGCGAGCATGCTGCCGGCGACAATGCCCTGGGCGTCGTCCAGCAGCGAGTGACGATCGGCGCTGGAATTCAGAAGGCCTGCGAAAGCGTTGGATGCCATGTTGTTCCCCTGTCGGCTTTGCCGTCTTCTATCCGGGGTCAGGATAAAGGCAAGTGGCAAGCAACGAGGACACCTCTTGACAGCCAGCATAATCGTGGATATTTTTTATCCACGAATTGAGGAGGCCAGGTGCATGAAGATGGGCGATGGGGTCGAGCAGGCCATTCACAGCGTTGCGATGCTTTCCGGCCTTTCCGAAGGCGGTGTGCTTTCGGCCGCCGCGCTGGCGGAATTCCACGGCGTTTCGACAAGCTATCTGCTGAAGCATCTGCAGGCGCTGTCTGGCGCCGGCATCCTCGATACGGTTCCGGGGCCGAAGGGCGGATATCGGCTGGCGAAGGCGCCGAAGGAGATTTCGTTGCTCGACATCGTGCTCGCGGTCGAGGGGTCTGCCCCGGCTTTCCGCTGCGCCGAAATCCGCCAACGCGGGCCGAACCCGGTCTCCGATCGCTTGTTCGCCCAGCCCTGCACCATCAACGCGGCGATGCTGAAAGCCGAACGGGTCTATCGCGCCGAACTCGCCAAGACGAGCCTCGCCGATATCGGCATTGAACTCACCGCCGTCGACGACGGATCGATCGCAGCTAGAGGCTGCGCCTTCCTTGAAATCCATGAACGCAAGACGGCTCGTTGAGCCACCAACAAAGGAGAAAGATCATGCAACCACGCTTCAACTTCGCCAAAGCCGCTCCCGATGCCTACAAGGCGGTCGCCGCACTCGAGCAATATGTCCAGTCCTCCGGGCTGGAGCGCCGCTTCATCCACCTGATCAAGCTGCGCGCTTCGCAGATCAATGGCTGTGCCTATTGCGTCGACATGCATGTGAAGGAAGCCCGCCATGATGGGCTCAGCGAACAATGGATCAACCTGATGTGCGTCTGGCGGGAATCGCCGGTCTATGACGCCCGCGAACGGGCGCTGCTCGGCTGGGTGGATTCGGTGACCAATATCGCCAAGACAGGCGTGCCTGATGCCGACTACGAGACGCTGAAGGGGCATTTTTCTGAAGAAGAAATGACGAAGATTACGGTGGCGATCGGCGCCATCAACATCTGGAACCGGCTTGCCGTCGGCTTCCGCTCGCAGCATCCGCTCGATGCGGCAACGAAGGCAGCCTGAGATTTCTGCTGAGAGGGAAATCATCCTTGCAACCGACCCGAAAATCTCGGGTCGGTCGAATATCGGATCACTCGTGATCCCGAGTGGCCCGTACGGCAACGGCGTCAAACCGATTGCCCGGGAGGTCGATGCTGTTGAATATGTCTCGGACGACTTTCGCAATTTCTTCTGCGGAAGCGCCCTTGGCGTATTCTTCCTGCATACGGCGTCTGACAAGTTTTTCCAAATCTGACATAGTTCACCTCATCAAATCCGGCGCGAGATGAGTTTCGCGCCGAGACCGATCACAGGCAAGTTACGTTTTATTTAGAATGGCTTACCGATTGGTAATGTTAGCATCTCGCGCAAAAGTGTGCGGCGGTTTTGCGATAACGACATGCGTAAAGTTAAAGCGCGATGTAGCGATCAGCCCGGTGATTGATGGCAACGAAGAGGTTGAGGACGACGGCGCCGAGCACGGAATAGAAGACGACAGGCGGCGTGGTGACGAAGAAGGCGGCGGCGAGCACGCAGATGTCGATGGCGAGCTGGACGAGGCCGGCTCGGATGCCGAAACGTTCCTGCAGGTAGATGCCGAGAATGCCGACACCGCCGAGGCTGGCGCGGTGGCGATAGAGCGCCAGCAGGCCGAAGCCGAGCAGCAAGCCGCCGAGAAGGGCCGCCCAGGCCGGATGGATGCTCGAAATGGACAGAAAGCGCGACTGCACATCGGCAATCACCGAGGTCAGGCCGATGGCGATGAAGGTCTTGACGGTGAAGGCCATGCCGAGGCGCTTCCACGAGAGATAGAAGAACGGCAGGTTGAGCAGGAAGAAGGCAAGGCCGAAATTGACGCCGAAAGCATAATGCAGGAGGAAGGCCACGCCGGCGGTGCTGCCGGTGAGAAGGCCGGCGCTGGCGAGCACATAGAGGCCGAGAGCGGCAACCAGGCTGCCGGAGAATATGCCCTGCACATCTTCGATCGGGGTGTGGCGCGTCGCAGTCGTATTCCAGAAGCCAAGGGCATTGATGAGCTGTGTCATGTCGCCAGTCTCCACGGCAGACGATTTTAAAAAACGCGCTGGGAGAGGCCCGGGCGCAACGGAATTTTGCATAATGAAAGAAGCCGGAGCGCCTCGGCGATAATTGCCGGGCATCTCTGCAGATGCAGTGCAATATCGGGTTTTTCGGTCTTTTGATCAAGCAAAATAGGTAAGCAATGCTGACCTATTAAAAAATCGCAAGAAATGTTCGCTCACGCTGGTTTGCGCGTAAGGAACAGAATGCCGGCAACCGGTTTTCCGCCATCTTTGCGAATAACCGACTTGACGGTCGCAAGGATTTGCAAGCCATAACGGGCAAGAAGCATCCTGACATAGCTTTCCGAGTGGGCGTAACGCAGCGACTGAGCGAGATGAAAGCCCTCGCCGTCCCCGGCATCCTCGACGGAAAAGGCGATATCGGCGCCTGATGCAGCGAGTTCTCCGACGATGGCAAAGACGCTCTCGAGATTGCCGAGATACATCAGCACATCGGCTGCCGTCACCAGATCGGCGCGATGGCGCGCGGCCTCCGCAAACAGGCCGGAGAGCTCGGGCGCGAGCGAGAGATCGGCCTGGGCGAGACTGTCATAGACCCGTTTCTCGGCAGCCTTCACGAGCATATTCTGCGAGAGGTCGAAGCCTTCAAGGCGGTCGACATTGGCGCGGATCTCCGGGCCGAGCAGACCGGTGCCGCAGCCGAGATCGACGGCGTGTTCGTAGCGCCTGCCGGTGGAGGCGACGAGCGCTGCGAGCTTCTGCGGGACGTTGTAGTCGAGCTTGTCGACAAGGGCTGATTCGAACCGATCGGCATAGTCGTCGAAGAGGCGCTCGACATAGCGGCTCGGCGGGCGGTCGGGCGTGGCCGCGTAGCCGAGAAGGGCAAGCTTGAGGGCGGCACCAAACATGTCGTCGGGATCGAGGGCAAGCGTCTTGCGATAGGCCTCGATCGCGGCTTCGCCCCTGCCCGCCTTTTCGCGATAGGTGGCGAGGCGATACCAGCCGGCGGCCCAGGCGGGCACGAGTTCGAGGGCCTGTTCCATCAGCTCAGCGGCCGCTTCCGGCTCGCCGCCTTCTTCAAGCATCCTGGCATAATCGGCGCGGCGGTCGGCGATAACGTCGCCTGAGGAAAGCTGGTGGGGCTGCATCAATGGACCTAATTGGTTGGCCCGCATTTGGCGGCGGCCACAAAAAAACTCAAGTCCTATTTCAGAGGCGAAGCGGCCAATTCCGGAAAGGGCTTGCGGGTGGCACGCCGCGACCTTATTCCAAGGGCAAACAGGAGATGGCTTATGTCCGATCAGGCGAACAGGTTCCTCGGCGATTCGCTCGGCCGTACATTGATAAAGCTTGTCGTGGTGTCGCTGATCGTCGGTTTCGTCATGACCGTCTTCGGCCTGACGCCGTGGAGCATCATCGATGGCGTCCGCGACTTCGTCCTGGAAATCTGGCATCGGGGCTTCTCGGCCCTCGGGCGCGTCGGCGACTATCTCATCCTCGGCGCGACGATCGTCATCCCGCTCTTCGTCATCCTTCGTCTTTTCAGCTACCGCCGGTAACATGACATCCATCGATCTTTCCAGGCGTGGTCTGCTGCGCCTTTCCGGACTTGCACTCGCCGCCGGCATCGCCGGTTGCACCACGACCCCGCGGATGGCCGGCACGCCTTCCGACGGCGAGGACGAGACGGCGAGCGTGCTGCCGCTCGTCAACCAGCTGCGGGCGAAGCACGGCCTGCCGCCGCTTGCCGCCGATCCGGCGGCGAGCACTGCCGCCCTGTTCCAGGCGAAACGCATGGCGAGCGCCGGCAAGATGGCACATCTGATGGGGATGACCGACAGTTTCGGCGCGCGCGTCAAGGCGAGCGGCGTGCGGCTACCGGCGGCCGAAAACATCGCCTCCGGCCAGCAGAGCGTCGATGCCGTGGTGACGGCCTGGATCAACTCGCCGCATCACCTGGAAAACATGCTCGGACGTTATGACGGCCTTGGCGTCGCCGTCGCCCATAATACATCTTCCAGGAACCTGCCCTATTGGGCCATGGTGCTTTCCAGCTGAGGTGATTCCGCCTGCAGCAGTTCAAGTGATGCAGCGTCTTTTGCGCGTCTAACGACGCTTGGCGCTGCCGCGACGAGGCCGGCATGGATACACGCAGCAATCACAACGCGCTTGCTTTTGACGTGACGCACCGGCTGGTGCTGGCGATCGCCATTCCGATGACGCTCGGCTTCATGACGACGCCGCTGCTCGGGCTGACGAACACCGCCGTGGTCGGCCGTATGGGCAATGCGGAAGCGCTGGCCGGGCTGGCGATCGGCGCCATGCTCTTCGATCTGATCCTCGGCAGCTTCAACTTCCTGCGCGCCTCGACCACAGGCCTGACGGCGCAGGCCTATGGCCGGCGGGATCAGCACGAGCAGCAGGCGGTCATCGCAAGGGCGATGATTTCGGCGCTCGGCTGCGGACTGGCGCTGCTCTGTCTTTCGCCGCTGCTGATGGCGGCGGGGTTGAGGCTGATGGGCGCGGAAGGAGCGATCGCCGAGGCAACCGGCACCTATTTCTCGATCCGCATGCTGGCAGCACCGGCGGCGCTGGCGAATTACGCCATCCTCGGCTTCGTGCTCGGGCGCGGACAGGGCAATATCGGACTGCTGCTGCAGGCGATCATCAACGGCATCAACATCCTGCTTTCGATCTATCTCGGCCTGACGCTCGATTGGGGCGTGGCGGGGGTCGCCTGGGGAACAATGGCCGGCGAAACCGTCGGCGCGCTCGCAGGGCTTGCCATCGTGCTGCGCGGCTTCGGCAAGGCAGCGCGGCCGGCATGGTCCGAAGTCTTTTCCCGGCACCGGCTGGCCGAGCTTTTCGCGCTCAACCGCGACATCCTGATCCGCACCTTCGTGCTGATCGGCGCCTTCACCATCATGACGCGGATCGGCACCAGCTTCGGCGCGGTGACGCTTGCCGCCAATGCCGTGGTGATGAATTTCTTCCTGCTGTCCGGCTATTATCTCGACGGGCTTGCCAATGCCGCCGAACAGATCATCGGCCGGGCGATCGGCGCGCATTACCGGCCGGCCTTCGACCGCGGGCTGAAGCTGACGACCTTGTGGTCCTTCGGCCTGGCGGCGATCGGCTCCGCCTTCATCTTCCTCGCCGGCCCCTGGCTGATCTCGGTGCTGACGACCTCACCCGAGGTGCGGCAGGCGGCCGAAACCTATCTGCCCTGGGCGGCGGTGACGGGCCTTACCGGCGCACTCGCCTTCCTGATGGACGGGGTTTTCATCGGCGCCACGTGGTCGGCCGAGATGCGCAACCGGATGCTGATATCTTTTGCCGGCTATCTCTTGATGCTCGCGGTCTTCGTGCCGCTCTTTGGCAATCATGGCCTGTGGCTGGCGATGAACGCCTTCCTGCTCTTCCGCGGCATCTTCCTGGCGATGCTCGTCAAGTCGCGGGCCGATCAGACCTTCCGCGCCGCCCAATAATCCAGCCGGGTATCGCGCAAGTCGCGGATCGAGGCGGCTTTTTCGCGGTCCAGCAGTTTCGAGAGGCCGCGGACGATATCACCGGCCAAGCCGGGGCCTTCATAGACCATGCAGGAATAGAGCTGGACCAGATCGGCACCCGCCCTGATCTTCTCCAGCGCCGTCTCGGCCGAGGAGACGCCGCCGACGCCAATGATCGGCAGATCAGGGCCGACGCGCTTGCGCATCCTGGCGAGCACGGCCGTCGACTTTTCGAATAGCGGCACGCCGGAAAGGCCGCCCGCCTCCTTCGCCTGCCGCTGATCCTTGAGGCCATCGCGCGACAGCGTGGTGTTGGAGACGATCAGGCCGTCGAGCGCATGCGAGAGCACTTCCGCGGCGATATCGTCCATGCCTTCCTCGGTCAGATCAGGGGCAATCTTCAGAAAAACCGGGATCTTCCGGCCGGATGTCGCCGTCATCTCATCGCGCGCCGCAAACACTGCGGACAGCAGTACCGCAAGGCTTTCGCGCCCCTGCAGGTCGCGCAGGCCGGGGGTGTTCGGCGAGGAGATGTTGGCGGTGAAATAGCGTGCGACGGAATAAAAGCGGCGGATGCCGGCGACATAATCGGCGATGCGGTCCTCGCTGTCCTTGTTGGCGCCGATATTGACGCCGATCATGCCACCGCCGCTTAGCGCGGCGAGGCGCTCGAAAGCGACATCATGCCCTTCATTGTTGAAGCCGAGACGGTTGATGACGCCTTCATCCTCCACCAGGCGGAAGATGCGCGGGCGCGGATTGCCGGATTGCGGCTTCGGCGTCACCGTGCCGATCTCGGTGAAGCCGAAGCCGAGCTTCAGCAGCGCCTCCGGCACCTCGGCATTCTTGTCGTAGCCTGCGGCCATGCCGAGCGGATTTTCGAAGGTAAGGCCGGCAACGGTCTGGCGCAGGCGCGGATCGGGCGTGAGCTGGCAGGCGGGCACGAGGCCGGATTTCAAGGCGGCGATCGACATGCCGTGCGCCGTTTCCGGATCGAACAGGAAGAGACCCTTGCGGGCGAGACGCTTGAAGGGATCGATCATGGCTGCAGCTCCGGGAAAATATGGGCGCCGGCTTCGTCGAGCGGCAGCGGCGCCTCCCAGAGCACGGTTGCAAGCGGCAGGTCGGCGTAGAGATGTGGGAAGAGATCGCCGCCGCGCGAGGGCTCAAAGACCAGCTTGTCGCCAAAGCCGCGGCCATCGACGGCAATCAGCAGCAGGCCGGACTGGCCGGCAAAGTGCAGGCCAGCGGTCTGCTTCACCTGGTCCGCCGTCGAGAAATGGATGAAGCCATCTTGGAGATCGATGCCGGCGCCATGAAAAATGCCGGTTTGTCTGGCTTGCTGCCAGAGCGTTTCCGTCACGATCTTGTAAAGGGTCGGTGTCAGGGTCATCATGGCCTCACGATGGGCTGTTCCTTGGTCACGAGGGCTTTGCCGGAAAGAGGCGGCGATGTCCACGCCCCGGCGCGAAAAACGGGACCGCCACAAGCAAAATCCGGAGGATGAGACGATGAAGGTTTTGATTCTGACGCTTGGCGTTTTTCTCATGCCGTTGGCGGCCGCGGCGGCCGAAGCCGATGCCGGCCGCTTCCAGCTGGAGAAGAGCGGCGATCATTTCGTCCGGCTCGACCGGCAGACCGGGGCCATGTCGATCTGCCAGGACAAGGACGGCGCCCTCGTCTGCCGGATGGCAGCCGACGAGCGGGCGGCCTATGAGGACGAACTCGACCGGCTGGCAAAGCGGGTGACGGCGCTCGAACAGGGCAATGTCGCCCAGCGCGCGCTGCCGAGCGACGCCGAGGTCGACCGTTCGATCAGCATCATGGAGCGGATGATGAAGAGTTTCATGGGGATGGTGAAGGAGTTCCAGGCTGAGGAAAACACCAATCCCCTTCCGCAGAAGACCTGATCTGATATAGTCATGTCAGCAAGCCGACATGCAACGCGGAGGGATGGCGTCGCATGCAAGGCATGATCGGGCTCTTGGGAGGGAGTTTTCGATGCAGGAACAGACCATCATCATTGCGGACGATCATCCGCTTTTCCGCGACGCGCTGCGCCAGGCAGTGATCGGCATGGAAGGCCGGCAGGCGATCGTCGAGGCCGGCGATTTCGCTGCCGCACGCAGGGCGGCAGGCGCCCATGCGGACGCCGACTTGATGCTGCTCGACCTCGCCATGCCCGGGGTCAGCGGCTTTTCCGGCCTGATGGCCTTGCGCTCAGAATTTGCCAGCCTGCCAATCGTCATTGTGTCGGCAACCGATGACGCGACGACCATCCGCCGGGCGCTGGAACTCGGCGCGTCCGGCTTCATTTCGAAATCCTCCGGCATCGAGGATATTCGCCGCAGCATCCAGACGGTGCTTGCCGGCGACATCGCCACGCCTGAAAGCTATCGCGACGGCCAGGAGCAGGATCCCGATGTCGCCGACCTGATCCACCGCCTGCATACGCTGACGCCGCAGCAGAGCCGGGTGCTGACCATGCTTGGCGAGGGGCTGCTGAACAAGCAGATCGCCTACGAGCTCGGCGTCTCCGAGGCGACGATCAAGGCGCATGTCTCGGCGATCCTGTTGAAACTCGATGTCGACAGCCGGACGCAGGCGGTGATCCAGCTCGGCAAGATCAACATGGCGATGGTCGCCTGAGCGCAGCATGCCATAACAGGATTTTATTCCTCTTCTATCTTTACTCAGGCGGCGCGGTCGGTTAATATTCCGCCGGGTTGGAGCGCGGCGTTGAATGAGCCGCGACGGAATCGCGCATGCTGTCACACGACCAGATCTGGGAAGCGCTCGACAGGCTTGCCGAACGGCACGAGCTGACGCCATCCGGACTTGCGCGCCGCGCCGGCCTCGACCCGACCTCCTTCAACAAATCCAAACGGCTTTCCGCCGATGGGCGCCTGCGCTGGCCCTCGACGGAATCGATCGCCAAGGTGCTCGACGCCACAGGCGCGAGCATGGAGCAGTTTATGGCCTTCATGCGGCCGGATGCCGGCTCGGCACAGCAGGAAGGCGCATTTCCTCAACGAGGCGGCTCCATTCCGCTGCTCGGCTTCGCGCAGGCGGGCGCCGGCGGCTTCTTCGACGATGGCGGTTTTCCGGCCGGCCAGGGCTGGGACGTGGTGGAATTTCCGGCGGCCCCGGCACAGAAATCAGGCGTCTATGCGCTGGAGGTGCAGGGCGAGAGCATGATGCCGCTCTACCGCGACGGCGATGTGTTGATCGTCGAGCCGGGGGCGCAGGTGCGCCGCAATGACCGCGTCGTCGTGCGGACAAACGAGGGCGAGGTGATGGCCAAGGTGCTGCTGCGCCAGAGCCCGCGATCGATCGAGCTGATGTCGCTCAATCCCGAACATCCCAACCGTATCCTCGAGCTTTCCGACGTCGCCTGGATCGCCCGCATTATCTGGGCCAGCCAATAGGAAGATATTCCATGCGCCCTGCCGCCTTCATTACAGGTATCACGGGGATGGTAGTGGTGGTCGGCCTGCTGATGGCGGGCGAAGCAAGGCTTGGTGGCGGCACGGCCGACGAAGAAACGGCGTCCGCAGGGGAGACAGAAACCGCACCGGCGAATGCTGCCCCGGACGCCGGCAAGCCCGCGACGATGTCGGACGACCGTGCCGAAATGATTGCTCGCTCGGTCGAACCGGCGGCCCCACCCGCTCCAGACCCGGGCGACGGGGTGACATCCAAACCGGCCGATCTGCCGCTACAAGCGGAGACGGCGATCGGGAAAACGGGAGGTCCGACGACGAAAAGGGCGATGGAGCTGGCGCGGCCGGCGGTCGACAATGCCGGCATCCTTTCCTTTGGCGAGCGGAGGCTTGAGCTTGCCGGCATCGTGCCGACGCCGGTCGACAGGATTTGCGGGCCGGCGGACCGGCAATGGCCCTGCGGCATGATGGCGAAGACGGCGCTGCGCCTGCTGTTGCGCAACCGCAGCGTCACCTGCGACCTCGAGAGTGCGGAATGGAAGGAAACGGCGACGACTGCCTGCCGGCTCGGCACACAGGATCTCGGCTCATGGCTTGCCGAAAACGGCTGGGCGGAAGCAGCGGCGGGTTCGCCGCTTACGGAGATCGCCGAGACGGCCAGGCAGGCCAGAAAAGGCATTTACGGCGACGATCCGCGCCGCAAATGAACCGGCAGCCTTGGCAAGCGATCGGAGAGCCCGGATCGGGCCGATCCCTTGTAATGGCTGTCGCCAATTCCTAATCTGGGCTGATCGAAAAAGGAATCAGAGATGAATAAGCCGCTTTCCGCCCATGATGCGCTGATCTACGTGATGGTGATGGCATCCGCCGTCGACAGCACGATGAACGACAGGGAACTGGAGAGGATCGGCCAACTGATCGGATTCCTGCCTGTTTTCCGGGATTTCGATGACGACAAGCTGATTGCGGTGGCGCGCGACTGCGCCTCTCTGCTCGCCGGGCCGGAGGGCCTCGACGTCGTGCTCGAAACCGTGCGCGACACCCTGCCCGCAAAACTTTACGACACGGCCTATGCGCTGGCCGTCGAGGTGGCATCGGCCGATCTCTCGGTCAAGGCGGAGGAGTTGCGGCTGCTCAGCCTGCTGCGCGACCGGCTCGGCCTCGACAAGCTCACCTGCGCGGCAATCGAGCGCAGTGCGATTGCCCGGTTCCGCAAGGGCTAGGGGCTAAAGCGCGTCTCGCGTCTTTTAGCGGCTTCAATAGAGCCCGTAGGGAAAGTAGCGCAGATAGATTTCCTGGAGGCGGCCGTTGCGCGACAGCGTGGCGAGCGCGTGGTCGATGGCGGATGTCAGCACACTGTCCTTCTGCCGCAGCATGATCGTCATGCCCTCGCCAAGAAATTGCTCGGAGAGATAGGGACCGTCGAACAGCGCGCAGCATTTTGCCGAGGCCGGCGAAAAGACCCAGAAGGAAAGCTGCAGCGCATCGGCAAAGGCGGCATCGACCTTGCGATCCTTGAGCGCCGCCAGCAGGGCGTCCTTTGTGTCGAATGGCTCGGCCTTGATCGCCGGGAAGAAGGCTGCCAGCATTGCCTCGTGCACCGTACCCCTGACCACACCGACCGGATGTTTCGACAGGGCGGCAGCGGTCTTTCCGTCGAGCGGCACGGCGAGATTGCGCACGAAGCGCGCCGGCAGCATCAGGTAAGGTCTGGAGAAGACGAATTTCCGGCGCAACTCCGGGGTCACGGCAAAACCGGCGATGACGGCATCGCCCTGCGAGGCGGCGAGCGCGTCCCTGAGGTCGGCGAAGGGGAGTGCCTGGATCTGGCACTTGTCTGAAATCTCCAACTCGCTGCAGATTTCGCGGGCGAGGTCGACATTGAAGCCGGAGAGCTTGCCGTTCTGATCGGTGAAATTGAAGGGCGGGAAGTCGACCGAGGTCAGGAAGCGCAAGCGCACCAACGAGGAGAGATCGGGCTTGGCAAGACGTTCGCGTGCATCGAAGAGCAGCGGCAGCGAGGGGGACGCCTGCTGGGCGGCTGCGGCCAAACTCGAAAGAAGCACGCCCAGAAACAGGCCGAACGCGAGAAAACCCTTCAGAGTCAGGGATGCCAGCTTGGATTGCATCATCGTGATCTTGGTCTCTGGGTTAAGCGCGAAGCATTACGGCGTCGGCGAGATGTATCAGAGTCATGCGTGGTGGGGAATATGCGTGGAGGTGAGCCGGATCGTGGCGAGGGCACGTCCCCTCACCCCGTTTGTTACGCGGAGAGGGTTAGGGTGAGGGCAGCCGGCGCGGACCGACAGCCGTGGCAACGCACCCGAGATGACAATTCAGCCCCTAAAAATCACAGTCATCCGCCGCCCGGTGTTAGCGCGGAATTAAAGAATATCGCCTTTATTTGTCGCGACGACATCGGACCCCGCCAGCCGATCGCATGATGCAAGCGTCAGCCCAAACGTAATCCCTAAACCGCAATATTGAAGCAGCGTTTTTCTGCAACAATTGATTTCAAAAGCACCGGGCGCGCGACACGCCCCGTCAATCGGGTGACATTTCCATGCTGAAACATCTGAAAATCCGCACAAAAATCATATCGGTCGTGGCGCTGCTCGGGCTGATCACCATGGCCGGGCTGATCTATGTCATCTCCGAATTCCGCCGCGCGGATGCGGCCTACAGCGCCTTCATCGATCATGAGGCGCAGGCCTCGATGCTGAGCGCGCGCGCCAGCGCATCGGCGGTGGCCTCGGTGTTGCAGGTCACCCTGCTTGCCGACATGAAGCCCGATACGCCGGCATTCCAGACGGCGCTCGCCACTCCGAGCAAGCTGCCGCAGGCGCGTGACCGCATGAAGCAGGCACTGGCGCTGGTGCCCAGCCGCAAACCGGCGATCGATGAAATCCAGGCGGGAATCGATGAGATCGAAACCCTGGCAAACAAGATCACCGAACAGAGCAAAGCCAAGGACAGCGCCGGCGCGCTTTCGAATGTTGCCCTGATCAATGCCAAGCTCAATGCGCTGACGCCGAAGATGATCGCCAACAATGATGCGATGATGGCGATGCTCAACGATGGCGGCGACGCGCTCTCGGCTTCCGTCAACGGGCGGATCGTCTTCTGTTTCGTGCTGATCGGCATCGCGGTTCTCGCCGCCGTCGGCTTCAGCGTTTTCGTCGCCCAGATAGGCATCGCCGGCCCGATGGCACAGCTGCGCCAGCGCATGACGCGGCTTGCCGAGGGTGACACAACAAGCGATGTCAGCGGCCTCGACCGCGGCGACGAAGTCGGACAGATGGCAAAGGCCGTTTTGGTCTTCCGTGACAATGCGATCGAGCGGGCCCAAATCGAGGCACGCGCCGAAGCCGACCGCAACGTCAGCGACAGCGAGCGCCGCGAACGCGAAGCGCAGAAGGTCCGCGAAGCATCCGAACTGGAACGCGCCGTCACCGCACTCGGCGACGGCCTGCGCCGCCTTGCCGCCGGCGATCTCGCCTCGCATATCGACGAACCCTTCGTCGCGCATCTCGATGCGCTGCGTGCGGATTTCAACAACTCGGTCGAGAAGCTCAACGAAACCCTGCATACGGTCGGCGCCAATGCCCGGGCGATCGGCGCCGGCGCCAATGAAATCCGCTCTTCCGCAGACCAGCTTTCGCAGCGGACGGAACAGCAATCTGCCTCCGTCGAAGAAACGGCAGCGGCGCTGGAGGAGATCACGACGACGGTGCGCGACGCCGCCAAGCGGACCGAGGAAGCGAGCCAGCTCGTCGCCCGTACCCGCCTCGGCGCTGAAAAATCGGGCGAGATCGTCCGCAAGGCGGTCTCCGCCATGCAGCAGATCGAGAAATCTTCGGGCGAAATCTCCAACATTATCGGTGTCATCGACGACATCGCCTTTCAGACCAACCTTTTGGCTCTGAACGCCGGCGTCGAAGCGGCGCGTGCCGGCGAAGCCGGCAAGGGTTTTGCGGTCGTCGCCCAGGAAGTGCGCGAGCTCGCCCAGCGCTCGGCCAAGGCGGCCAAGGAGATCAAGGCGCTGATCAGCACCTCTGGCACGCATGTGCAGACCGGCGTCTCGCTGGTCGGCGAAACCGGCAAAGCGCTCGACGCGATCGTCGCCGAGGTGCAGGAGATCAACCAGCACGTCCACGCGATCGCCGAGGCCTCCCGCGAACAGTCGATCGGCCTGCAGGAGATCAACACCGCCGTCAATTCCATGGACCAGGGCACACAGCAGAATGCGGCGATGGTCGAGGAATCCACTGCCGCCAGCCACAACCTCGCCACCGAAGCGGCAGCGCTCAACAATCTGCTTGGCCAATTCAGGCTGACCGGCACCGGCGGCTTCACCGCCAGCGCGCCTATCGCCACAGCAGCACCACGCGCGCCCGCCCGCCCGGCAGCAAGGGCAGCCCCGATCCGCGTCGCTAGGGAAGGCACCGCCCGCCCGGCCGCCTCGCCGGCCCGTGCGCTCGGCCAGAAGATCGCCAACGCCTTCGGCGCCGGCGGCAGCACGTCGCCGAGCCAGGATCCTGACTGGACGGAATTCTGAGCCGGTCAAAACAGGCATTGGCAAGGGCGGCTGCGGCCGCCCTTGCTATTTGGGGACCTAACCCTGTCGCCAGCCGATCTCGACCAGGATGTTTCCGGGCGCCGTGCAATAAAATAGCCAGCCGCCGCGCATGGCGGCCGGCGGGCCGGACAGCGCAGCACCGGCAGCCGCAAGCCCGGCATGGACCGCATCGACATCCGCCCTTTCGGGCAAAATGAAGCCGATATGATAGGTCTGGCGCCCGATCTCCACCTGATCGGCGGTGCCGAACTTGGCGATGGCGTGGCTGAGGACAATTTCGAGGCCGGCATCGTCTTCCAGGATCGCGAGGCCGTTCTGGCCGCGCATATCCTTAAGTCTCAGGCCGAAATGACGGATCAAGAAATCCGCCGTGGCAGCAATATCGGGAACGTGGAAATCGAGATGGTTCAGGCGCATGACAGTCTCCGTTCGAAAAAATCCCGGGACTGCCTTTTTGCCGTCTCCGCACGCCGCCGGGATCCCGCATCTTCATGCGGATCACGTCGCGGGTTCTCGTGCCATGGCACGGAGCAGAGCTTCGCCGGAGCGCTTAACGCTCCAGCGGAAGGGACCGGGCTTACCTCAACCGATCCTGCCTTTTTCGACGATGCCGATCTAGCAGATGGCACCGGTTTCGGCAATGGATGCGTCGGTGCACCACTGGTGGAACGGGATTGTCACCCTAATATCAATAGGTGGCCGTCGGCCACTCGATCACAGCGTCCCCGGCGACGCTTCCCGAAGGGTTGAAGAGCGGCATGGGCATTCGTGTCGTGAACCCTCTCCGGCAAGGCGTAGAGTGATACTGTTCACGGCATTCGGAGGGATGGACATGAAACCTGCAATCATCGGCCTCATCGGCACGCTCGTTCTCGCCGGATGCAGCACCGTCACCTATGGCGGCCCCGGCCTCGAACCCATACCGGGAAGCATCACCTATAGCGGCCAGCCCCGTACCAAGCTCACCAAATCACCGGTTGGTTCCGCCTTTCCGCATGATTTTATCGACCAGTACGGCCAGCAGGTGGAGGAAACCTACATCATCCAGCCCGACAGAAGCCTGATCATCGCGCATCGTCGGTACAAGCCGATCCGGTTTTTCGGGGATTAGGCGCATCAGGTATAGTTTGCGGGAGCTGGAGCGGGTGAAGGGAATCGAACCCTCGTATTCAGCTTGGGAAGCTGCTGCTCTGCCATTGAGCTACACCCGCGATGAAGCGAGATTTCCAACAGATGGGGGCCGCTGTCAAGTCGCGGCCGCCGGGAAGGCTCAGATGCGGAAGTGCTTCGAGAGCTTGAGGCCCTGGGCCTGATAGTTGGAGCCGAGGCCGGAGCCGTAGAGGCTGGCGGGCTTTTCCTGCATGTGTTCGTAGACGAGGCGGCCGACGATCTGGCCGTCTTCGAGGATGAAGGGCACTTCGTGGCTGCGCACTTCGAGCACGGCGCGGCTGCCGCGCCCGCCGGCAGGCGCATGGCCGAAGCCCGGATCGAAGAAGCCGGCATAATGGACGCGGAATTCGCCGACCAGCGGATCGAAGGGGGTCATTTCGGCGGCATAATCCGGCGGCACGTGCACGGCCTCGCGCGAGACGAGGATATAGAACTCGTCCGGATCGAGGATCAGTTCGTTGCGGCCACGGCTGTAGAGCGGCTCCCAGAAATCATAGATGTCGTGCTGGGCCTTCTTGTCGACATCGACGACGGCGGTGTGATGCTTGCCGCGATAGCCGATCAGGCCTTCCTTGTCTCCGGCGAGGTCGATCGACAGCGCGATGCCGCCGCCGGAAACGTTGGGCAGCTTACTGGCGACCAGCGTCTCGCTTTCATGCAGCTTCAACAGTTCCGGCTCGCCGAGCAGAGCCTGGCCGACGCGAAAACGGATCTGCGACAGGCGCGAGCCGCGGCGCACGACGATCGGGAAGGTGCGTGGGCTGATTTCGAGATAGAGCGGGCCGGCATAGCCTGATGGAATCTTGTCGAACTCCTGGGCGTAATCGGTGATGACGCGGGTGAAGATATCGAGGCGCCCGGTCGAGCTCTTCGGATTGGCCGAGGCCGACATGTCGGCCGGCAGCGCCAGGCTCTCCATCAGCGGCACGATATAGACGCAGCCGGTTTCGAGCACCGCCCCCTCGGAGAGATCGATCACATGCAGGCTCAGCCGGTCGAGCTTGTCGGACACCAGATGCGAGGGGCCGGGCATGAAGCTGGCGCGCACGCGAAACGCCTTGGCGCCCAAGCGCAGGTCGAGACTTGCCGGCTGGATCTGGTCACGGTCCAGCTCCCGTTCGGAGATCAGACGCTCCGTTTCGAACAGCGCGGAGATCGCGCGATCCGCCAGAATTCCCGTTTCACGAGCCATCATGCCTCATCCATCATTTGCCGCCGACAAAACCAAACTCGGGGAATTGACGCAAGCAGCTAACAGCAGTATTGCAGAATTATCCCGTGGTGATTTGGCCGGTCGGCTTGCAGCCACGTTAAACAAGTGGCTAAAAAGACCGGGTTGAAACCGGTCTGCTTTTGCGACCGGTTTTTTTGTTATGTGAAGGTGATGGCATGAGCAAGACCTGGCGCCCGGCAACCCAACTCGTCCACGGCGGCACGCTGCGTTCGCAATATGGCGAGACGTCCGAGGCAATCTATCTCACGCAAGGGTTCGTCTACGAGACGTCGGAGGCAGCCGAAGCCCGCTTCAAGGGCGAGACGGAGGGCTTCATTTACGCCCGCTACGGCAGCCCGACCAATGACATGTTCGAAAAGCGCATGTGCATGCTCGAAGGCGCCGAAGACGCCCGCGCCACCGCTTCCGGCATGGCCGCCGTCACCGCGGCGATCCTTTGCCAGCTGAAGGCCGGCGATCATATCGTCGCTGCACGTGCCCTCTTCGGCTCCTGCCGCTGGGTCGTCGAGACGCTGGCGCCGAAATACGGCATCGATTGCACGCTGATCGACGGCCGGGATCTTGCGAACTGGGAAAAGGCGATCACGGCGAAGACCAAGGTGTTCTTCCTGGAAAGCCCGACCAACCCGACGCTCGAAGTGATCGATATCGCAGGCGTCGCCAAGCTCGCCAACCAGATCGGCGCCAAGGTCGTCGTCGACAACGTCTTTGCGACACCGCTCTTCCAGAAGCCCTTGGAGCTCGGCGCCCATATCGTCGTCTATTCCGCCACCAAGCATATTGACGGCCAGGGCCGCTGCCTCGGCGGCGTTGTCCTTTCCGACAAGGAATGGATCGACGAGAACCTGCACGACTATTTCCGCCATACCGGCCCGGCGATGTCGCCGTTCAACGCCTGGACTTTGCTGAAGGGCATCGAGACGCTGCCGCTGCGCGTGCGCCAGCAGACCGAGAATGCGGCGAAGATCGCCGATTTCCTGGCCGAGCAAGGCAAGATCGCCAAGGTGATCTATCCCGGCCGCAAGGACCATCCGCAGGCCGATATCATCGCCAAGCAGATGACCGGCGGCTCGACGCTGGTCGCCTTCGAGCTGAAGGGCGGCAAGGATGCGGCCTTCGCGCTGCAGAACGCGCTTGAGATCGTCAAAATCTCCAACAATCTCGGCGACAGCAAGAGCCTGATCACCCATCCGGCGACGACGACGCACAAGAACCTGACGGAAGAGGCGCGCGCCGAACTCGGCATCTCGCCTGGTACGGTCCGCCTTTCGGCCGGCATCGAGGATACCGACGACCTGATCGAGGATTTCGCGCGGGCGCTTGCCAAGGTTTCGGCCTGACCTAGGGATAAAGGCGGCCGGACCTCATTTGGGGTTCGGCCGTGCCGGATCTCACAAAGTGAGGCCGGGGGAACAAGTTTGCCCGCCGCGGCGTTCCGAACCGGAATTAACACTGACAATTAGGCTTAACGATCGAAAACCCTTCGAACCATAGCCGTTTCAGCGATGATAATTGTTCCGTTTCTTGACGGACAGGGCCTCTTATAAGATACGGGTAACATATCTTGACTAAGGTGCAAGGCATGTATCGCGCCCTCACAAGAGACATCGAAGTTGTAGTCGAACCGTTCTATCTGGAGGAGCAATCCGATCCGGACGACGATCGTTATGTCTGGGGTTACCGGATTGTTATCAGCAACAATTCCGGCATCGCCGTTCGCCTGGTCAACCGTTACTGGAACATCACCGACCAGAACGGACAGGTGGACGAGGTCACCGGTCCCGGCGTCGTCGGCGAGCAGCCGCGGCTCAGCCCCGGCGACACCTACGAATACTCCTCCGGCTGCCCGCTCGACACGCCCTCAGGGCTGATGTTCGGCCATTACCAAATGGAAACGGATGAAGGCGAGATGTTCGATGTCGACATCCCCGCCTTCTCGCTGGATTCCCCCGGGCTGCTGCGCGTGCTTAACTGAGGCGATAGCGCACCGCCTCTTTTCAGAACTATTCGGCCGGCTGAAGCTCGGCCGGCTCGAAGCGGTAGGTGGTCGAGCAGAATTCGCAGGTGACGGCGATCTCGCCATCTTCCTGGCTGGCTTCGATCTCTTCGGCCGAAAAACCCTTCAGCACACCCTTGATCTTGTCGCGCGAGCAGCTGCAGCGATCAAAGACGGCGCGCGGTTCATAGACGCGCACGCCGCGCTCGTGGAACAGGCGAAACAGCAGCCGTTCGGTACCGACAAGCGGGTCGGTGAGTTCATCGGCGTCGATGGTCTCGACTAGCGAACGGGCTTCGACCCAGGCATCGTCCTCGCCATGCGGGCGGTTGCCGGTGTCGCCGTCGCCGCCGTGGAGATCCGGCTGGCGCATGCGCTCCGGCGCTTCCGGCAGGAACTGGGCGACGAGGCCGCCTGCCCGCCAGCGATGGCGCGGCTTGCCGGCATCGTCACGATCGAAGAGTTCAGCGGCGGCAAGGCGGACGCGCGTCGGGATCTGCTCCGACTGGCGGAAATAGACGCCGGCAATTTCTTCGAGCGTAGTGCCGTCGAGCGCGACGATGCCCTGGTAAGGCTGGCTGAACTTGCCCTGGTCGATGGTGAAGGCGAGCACGCCCTTGCCAAGCAGTTGCTCCGGCTCGGTTTCACCAGACTCGATCGCCTTGTTGAGCAGCGCCTGATCGAAACGGGCATAGGCGCGGACATTTTCCGGCGTCGAGAAATCGGCGACGAGGAGATCGACCGGGCCATCGCCCTTGGTCTGCACCGTGAACTTGCCGTCGAACTTCAGCGAGGTGCCGAGCAACACCGTCAGCACGACGACTTCGGCAAGCAGCCGGGCAACGGGTGCGGGATAATGATGGCGCTCGAGGATCGCATCGAGCATCGGGCCGAGCTGGACGGCGCGGCCGCGCACATCCAGCCCCTCCACCTGGAAGGGGACGACATGGTCATCGCCGGCGAAATCAAACTGGCCGAGGGCGGCTGCAGCTTCTGCCATGGCTTTCACTCCTAGTTTAGAGCGATGGGCCAGCGTGCCCTTCGCTCACGCGGTCGCGAGTTTGTGACTCGCGACGTCCGATTATGGTTCAGATCGCGCCCAGGCACCAAGCAAGAATCGACTTCTGCGCATGAAGACGGTTTTCCGCCTCATCGAAGACCACGGATTGCGGACCGTCGATCACTTCGTCCGTCACTTCCTCACCGCGATGGGCGGGCAGGCAATGCATGAACAATGCATCATTGCCGGCTTTCGCCATCAAGGCCGCGTTGACCTGATAAGGCTGGAAGACATTGTGACCCCGGGCCCGATGTTCCTGATTCATGGAGACCCAGGTATCGGTCACCACGCAATCGACGCCGGCGACCGCACGGTCGGCATCATGGCAGAGCATGATTTCGGCGCCCTCATTGCGGGCCCAGTTCAGATAGTGATCCTTGGGCTCGGAGCCAAGGGGTACGGCCATGTTCATGCGGTAGCCGAAACGCGCGGCACCCTCGACCAGCGAATGCAGCACATTGTTGCCGTCGCCGGTCCAGGCGATGGTCTTGCCCTTGATCGGGCCGCGGTGCTCTTCGAAGGTCATGATGTCGGCCATGATCTGGCAAGGATGGGTGTCATCCGTCAGCGCATTGATCACAGGCACGGTCGCATGCTCGGCAAGCTCGACCAGCCGCGAATGTTCGGTGGTGCGGATCATGATCGCATCGACATAACGTGACAGCACCTTGGCGGTGTCGCCGATCGTCTCGGCGCGGCCGAGCTGCATCTCGGTGCCGGACAGGAACAGCGTTTCGCCGCCGAGCTGGCGCATGCCGACGTCGAAGGAGACGCGGGTGCGCGTCGACGGCTTCTCGAAGATCATCGCCAGCATCTTGCCGGCGAGCGGCTTGTCGCCCTTGCCGGCCTTGAAGGCCTGCTTGCGGGCGAGCGCATCGTTCATGATGGTTCTGAGATCGGCTGATGTGACCGCCGAAAGATCGAGGAAATGTTTAGGGCTCATATCGTCTTCTTACCTGTGCTGCGCCCGAAGGCGGCAATCTCTTCAAGCCGTCTTCTTGACCTTGGAGGCGCGAATGCTTTCGGCGGCGCGCTCGATGCGGGCAAGGCCCTCGCGGGCTTCCTCGGCGGTAACCACGAGGGGCGGAAGAAGGCGGATGACGTTGTCGCCGGCGGGTACGCCGAGCAGATGGGCGGCGCGGATCGCCTGCAGCAGTTCGGCGGAGGGAACGGCAGCCTTGATGCCGAGCAACAGCCCCTCGCCTCTGATATCTTCGATCACATCGGGATAACGATCCTTCAGCGAGGCGAGGCCCTGGCGGAAGACCAGTGCGACGTCGCGCACATGCTGGAGGAAGCCATCGGCAAGGATGATGTCGAGCACGGCACTGCCGACGGCCATGGCGAGCGGATTGCCGCCATAGGTCGAGCCATGCGTGCCGGCCTTCATGCCGGAGGCGGCCTCTGAAGTGGCAAGGCAGGCGCCGAGCGGAAAACCGCCGCCGATGCCCTTGGCGACAGCCATGATGTCGGGGGTGACGCCCGCCCATTCATGGGCGAAGAGCTTGCCGGTGCGGCCGACGCCGGTCTGGACCTCGTCGAGGATCAACAGCAGGCCGTTGTCGTCGCAGAGCTGGCGGAGCGCCTTCATGAATTCGGTGGTGGCAGGACGGACGCCGCCCTCGCCCTGCACTGGCTCGATGAGAATCCCAGCCGTGGCATCGGTAATCGCGGCGCGGACCGCTTCGATGTCGCCGAAAGCCACCTGATCGAAACCCGGCGCCTTGGGGCCGAAGCCTTCGAGATATTTCTCCTGGCCGCCGGCGGCGATCGTCGCCAGCGTCCGTCCGTGGAAGGCGCCTTCGAAGGTGATGATATGGAAGCGCTCGGGATGGCCCTTGGAAAACTGATAGCGGCGCGCCGTCTTGATCGCGCATTCGAGCGCCTCGGCACCCGAATTGGTGAAGAACACCTTGTCGGCGAAGGTGGCGTCCGTCAGCCGCTTTGCCAGACGTTCCTGACCGGGGATCTCATAGATGTTCGACAGGTGCCAGACCTTGTCGGCCTGCTCCTTCAGTGCGCCCACAACATGCGGATTGCTGTGGCCGACTGACGTGACGGCAACGCCAGCGCCGAAATCGAGATATCGCTCGCCGCTTTCGGTGATCAGCCACACGCCCTCGCCTCGCTCGAACCGCAGCGGGGCACGAGAATAGGTGTCATAAAGCGGCGCGGCTTCAGCCATGGCGCGATCTCCATCAAAGTTGCCGGGCAATGACTCCGGCTAAGGAAACCAGGCCCGAAAAATCAAAAATGCCGCCTTGCGGCGGCGAGGGGCACTATTTCCTTTTCGCGCTGCAATGTCAACAAAACTGCGCCCTTAGCGTATGCAGCAAGGGTGTACAGCGGCATTTTCAGTCTTCAACAGGCATTATTGCAGAAATGCCACGCAGAGGCAGCAAGTTGGGGAAAACTACGAATTCGATTCATCCGGATTCATGCGACTCTTGTCACGGAGTCAGCCTCACACTAGGTTAAAGATCAATTACTAGACTGCATGCGGCGGAACTAGTCACCAAAATTGATCAAGCGTTTCTTGTTTCGGAGCTCCCGGGACAACGGTGAGGGATTCTGCCATCACCAACGCAAAAGGTGGAGACAGGGCATGAACTGGACAGACGAGCGGGTCGAGAAACTCAAGAAACTTTGGGCCGAAGGACTGAGCGCCAGCCAGATCGCTGCGCAGCTTGGCGGAGTCAGCAGAAATGCGGTCATCGGCAAAGTGCACCGGCTGAGCCTTCCAGGCCGTGCCAAGGCTGGCGGCACCAACACCGCCGCACGAACGCCAAAGCGCAATACATCGGCGCCGCGCGCACCGAACTACACCTCACGGGTCGCCACGCGCACCGTTACCCGCCAGCAGGGCGCGACCATGCTGAAGGAAGAGATCGAGATCGAAACGATCGAGGAAATGGAATACGTGCCGAGAGGCAACGTGGTCGTGCCGATTTCCCGACGCCTCGGCCTGACGGAACTGACCGAACGCACCTGCAAGTGGCCGGTCGGCGATCCGCTGAAGGACGACTTCCATTTCTGCGGCTGCGAATCCCCCGACAATTCGCCCTATTGCAGCTACCACCAGAAGCTTGCCTACCAGCCGGTCAACGAACGCCGCCGGGCAGCCGCGCGGGCCAGCTGAGCGGGCTGACCATCGTTAGAATGCAGAAACGGGCCGAGTGGCCCGTTTTTTTGTTGCTGGATGGAAGCTCAGGTTTTCCTCCGTCATGCTCGGCCTTGTGCCGAGCGCAGATCCTCGGCACGAGGCCGAGGATGACGTCGCGGTTTTGCCAGGGATTTGTCAGCAACTCAAATGGAAGCCCTCAGGCTTCCATCGAATAACCGGCGCCGCGGACGGTGCGGATGACGTCCTGCATGTTGGAAAAATTCAGCGCCTTGCGCAGGCGGCCGACATGGACGTCGACGGTGCGCTCGTCGACATAGATATCGTGGCCCCAGACGCCGTCCAGAAGCTGCGAGCGGGAGAAGACCCGACCCGGTGACGACATCAGGAATTCCAACAGGCGGAATTCGGTGGGGCCGAGGCGGACTTCGCGGGTCTTGCGATGGACGCGATGGGTCTCGCGGTCGAGCTCGATGTCACCGCATTTCAGTACCGTCGACAGCACCTCGGGGCGGGCGCGCCGCAGCATCGCCTTGACGCGGGCAACGAGCTCGGGGGTCGAGAAGGGCTTGACGACATAATCGTCGGCGCCCGTCGACAATCCGCGAACACGCTCGCTTTCTTCGCCGCGCGCCGTCAGCATGATGATCGGCAGGCGCTCGGTTTCCGGCCGCATGCGCAGACGCCGGCAGAGCTCGATGCCGGAGACGCCGGGCAGCATCCAATCGAGGATGAGAAGATCGGGCGTGCGCTCCTGAAGCCGCATTTCGGCTTCGTCGCCACGAAGGATGGTATCGACCTCGAAGCCTTCCGCTTCGAGATTGTAGCGAAGAAGCACGCTGAGGGCTTCCTCGTCTTCAACAACTGCAACTCTCGGGATCATGCGTGTCGGTCTCCTCGCGCATGATCCTTAAACCGGGGGTGATTTAAGCAATGCATCCTGCGCAAATTCAGAAATTGGCTGCGACCTCGTGCGCGCCCGGATGGGCGCGCACGCAAGTGGCGGGGTGTGGGCGGTTATTCGGTGACCGCGCCGACGGTGTTGGCGCTGTCGTCCTTCGGACGGTCGCCTTCCGGCTGAGCGCCTGTCGTCATGTAATAGATCGTCTCAGCGATGTTGGTGGCGTGGTCGCCGATGCGCTCGATGTTCTTGGCGCAGAAGAGAAGATGTGTGCAGCTGGTGATGTTGCGCGGATCTTCCATCATGTAGGTCAGGAGCTCGCGGAACAGCGAGGTGTACATCGCGTCGATCTCATTGTCCCGTTCGCGGATCGCATTCGCCTTGTCGGCGGAACGATTGGTGTAGACGTCGAGCACTTCCTTGAGCTGAACGAGCGCCAGCTCGGACAGATGCTCGAGGCCGCGAGCGAGCTTGCGGGGAACGCCGGTGCTTTGGACGGCGATGACGCGCTTGGCGGTGTTCTTGCCGAGGTCGCCGACACGTTCGAGATCGGCGGCGATGCGGATCGAACCCATGATTTCGCGCAGGTCCGAAGCCATCGGCTGACGGCGGGCGATGGTGACGATCGCCTTGTCGCCGATTTCGCGTTCGGCGTGATCGAGGATCACGTCGTCGGAGATGACCTTCTGCGCCAGCGCGGTATCGCCGTTGACGAGAGCGCGCACGGCTTCGCTGACCATCTGCTCGGCCAGGCCGCCCATTTCGGAAATCCGCCTGGACAGGAACTTCAAATCATCATCATAGGCAGAAAAAATATGTGTCGATGCCATGGGGCTTTATCCTCGAATAACGGGAAGGCTTGGTGTCGCCAAGATCAGCCGAAGCGACCCATGATGTAGTCCTGGGTGCGCGGATCGTCGGGATTGGTGAACATCTTGTCGGTGTCGTTCTCCTCGACGAGATTGCCGAGGTGGAACATGGCGGTGCGCTGCGAGACGCGCGCGGCCTGCTGCATGGAGTGGGTGACGATGACGATCGTGTAGTTCTCGCGCAGCTCGTGGATCAGCTCCTCGACCTTGGCGGTGGCGATCGGGTCGAGCGCCGAGCAGGGCTCGTCCATCAGGATGACTTCAGGGCTGACGGCGACGGCACGGGCAATGCAGAGGCGCTGCTGCTGACCGCCCGACAGGCCGGTGCCGGATTCGTGCACGCGGTCCTTGACTTCGTTCCAGAGACCGGCGCGCTGCAGGCTGGTCTCGACGATCTGGTCGAGATCGGCCTTCGACTTGGCAAGGCCATGGATGCGCGGGCCGTAGGAGACGTTTTCATAGATCGTCTTCGGGAACGGGTTCGGCTTCTGGAAGACCATGCCGACGCGGGCGCGAAGTTCGACGACGTCGATATCGGGATCATAGATATCGTCGGTATCAAGCGTGATCTTGCCGGTGACGCGGCAGCCGTCGATCGTGTCGTTCATGCGGTTGAGGCTGCGCAGGAAGGTCGACTTGCCGCAGCCAGACGGGCCGATCAGGGCGGTTACGGTGTTTTCGCGGATGTTCAGGTTCACATCGAAAAGCGCGCGCTTTTCGCCGTAGTAAACCGAGACATCCTTTCCGATCATCTTATACGGGACGTTGCTCATCTTGTGATCCAGCGCCTTTTCAACTGCAGCTTCTGTCAACATGTTCATGATGTTTAACTCCGTTTACCAGCGGCGCTCGAAGCGACGACGCAAGAGGATGGCGCCCATGTTCATGACGATCAGGAACAGGAGCAGGACGATGATGGCACCCGAAGTACGCTCAACGAAGGCACGTTCGGCCTCGTTGGCCCACATATAGACCTGCACGGGCAGAGCCGTCGAGGGATCGAGCGGTGTCGTCGGCGCGTTGGCGACGAAGGCGACCATGCCGATCAAGAGCAGCGGCGCGGTTTCGCCGAGCGCATGCGCCAGGCCGATGATCGTGCCGGTGAGGATGCCGGGCATGGCGAGCGGCAGAACATGGTGAAACACCATCTGCATCTTCGACGCCCCGAGGCCGAGCGCTGCGGCACGGATCGACGGCGGCACGGCGCGCAGCGCCGCACGCGTCGCGATGATGATCGTCGGCAGGGTCATCAGCGTCAGCACCAGGCCACCGACCAGCGAAGCCGAGCGCGGCAGGCCGATGAAGTTGATGAAGACGGAAAGACCGAGCAGGCCGTAGACGATCGAGGGAACCGCGGCGAGGTTGTTGATGTTGACCTCGATCAGGTCCGTCAGCTTGTTCTTCGGCGCGAACTCCTCGAGATAGATCGAGGCGGCGACGCCGATCGGCAGAGCGAGCACGAGCACGATCAGCATCAGGTAGAGCGAGCCGATCAGGGCGACGCCAAGGCCTGCGGCCTCCGGACGGCTGGAATTGCCATTGACGAAGAGGCCGGTGTTGAACTGCTTGTGGAGAGCGCCGCTCGCCTTCAGCTCGTTCATCCAGGCAACCTGCTTGTCGTTGACCTTGCGGTTCTTCTCATCGACCGACAGATCGATCTGGCCCTTGTTGGCGCTGTCGACATTGGCGTCGGCGAGTACCGTGACGTTGACCGTCTTGCCGATGATCGACGGATCGGCGACGACCATGTCGCGCAGCTGGACCGGCGCACCCTTGGAGAGCATCGCGGATGCATCGCGCACATCGGGACGGCTTGCGGCATTGACGTTCAGCTGCTTGACGATCGCGTCGCGTAGGAGAACCGGGTAGTTGGCGGCGATCAGCACCGAAGGGTCGGTCGCACGCTTATTGTTCGGGTCGATCGTCTTCTCGGAGAATTCGATCGGCAGGGTAATCGCCGTCTGCTGGAAGGCGGTGTAGCCTTTGCCGATCACCGTCCACAACAGGATGAAGAGGAAGACGAGGCCGAAGGTGATGGCGGCGATGCCATAGGCCTGGAACCGGCGCTCGGCGGCGTAGCGGCGCTTGATGCCGATATCGCGGCGCACTGGCGCCTTGGAAACCGTGACGCCTGAAGTGGGAGAAACAATATCCGTCATTCGTACTGCTCCCGGTATTTGCGCACGATGTAGAGCGCGTAGATATTGAGGCAAAGCGTGATGCAGAACAGCGTGATGCCAAGGGCAAAGGCAACCAGCGTCTGCGGCGAGGTGAACTCAAGGTCACCAGTCAGCTGGTTGACGATCTTGACGGTCACCGTCGTCATTGGCTCGAAGGGGTTGATCTGGATGCGGGCGGCGACACCGGCGGCCAGCACGACGATCATGGTTTCGCCGATGGCGCGCGAAGCCGTCATCAGCAATGCGCCGACGATGCCGGGAAGAGCGGCGGGGAGAACCACTTTCTTGATGGTTTCGGAGCGTGTGGCCCCAAGACCGAGCGAACCGTCACGCAGGGCACGCGGCACGGCGGTGATGATGTCGTCCGACAGCGAGGACACGTAGGGGATCAGCATGATGCCCATGACGATGCCGGCCGTCAGAACGCTCTGCGCCTGGATGAAGTTGCTATAGTTGCCGCTGAGAAGACCGCTGATTTGGGCGGAGAAATCGCGCAGGAACGGGCCGACGGTGACGAGCGCGAAGAAGCCGTAGACGATTGTCGGAATCCCGGCGAGCACTTCGAGGAGCGGCTTGGCGACCCCGCGCACTTTCGGCGAAGCGTATTCGGCCATGTAGATGGCGGCGAAGAGGCCGACCGGCACGGCGACCAGCATCGCCACCAGGCCGATATAAATCGTGCCGAGCAGCAACGGGATGAGGCCGAACTGGCCGAAGGACGAGCTGCCGGCGCCGGCAAAGCGCGGATCCCAGACGGTGCCGAAGAAGAAGTCCATGGCGGGAACGGCCGCAAAGAAGCGCGCAGCTTCCGACAGCATGGAGAGCACGATGCCGATCGTCGTCAGAATGGCGATCGAGGAGGCGAGCAGTAGGCCCCAGAGCATGACGCGCTCGACCCGGTTGCGGGCGCGGAAGCGCGGAGCGATGGAGCGCAGCGCATAGAAGGCGCCGGCAACCGCGAGAGCGAAGACAACAGCCGTCATGGCGATGCGGCTCGTCATGCTCATGGTGTTGAGCTTTTTGGCGGCGTCGAGCATGTAAGGCAGCGGCTGGCCGGCAAGCGGCACACCCTTTTCGAGGAGCTTGGCCTGCAGGGCTGCCGGATCGCTGGAGACCGCCGCAGCTTCATCCGCGGTCAGCATCGTCAGGCCGCGGGCGACCGTCGCCACCATCGAATAACCAAGATCCTGCTCGACCGAGGCTTGAGCCTTGATGTCGTCGGGGACAGCGCCGCGAACCGAGGACTGGATGATGCCGGGGCTGATGGAAAGCCAGAGGCAGAGGACGATGAGGGCAGGAAGAACCGCCCAGATCGCGGCATAGGCGCCGTAATAGGCCGGCCGCGAATGCAATGCGGAGGATCGGCCTCCGGCAAGCGCCGTGGCCCGGCTGCGCGCGACCAGATAGGCGGCGGCTCCGATCACCACAAGGCACAAAAGTATGATGGATGTGCTCATTCGTTACGTCCCCAGGCCCATAGCCCCAAAAAGCCCGGCGGCTTCATCAGCCTGCCTTCAGCTTCCAATCATGGAGAAGGAATTCCAACCCTGCAGCTCCAGAACCGCCGGCGCGCAGGGACATAAGGCAATGCCGGCGCGGGCTGAAAGGCGCCGCGCCGGCAAAGTCATTACATGGACTTGCCTGCTTCGACGTCCTTGCGGATCGCGTCGCGTTCGGCATCCGGAGCGGCAACGAGGCCGTATTCGACGAGCGGGCTGTCGGGGCCGATCATCTGGTCGGATACGAAGAAGTTGACGTATTCCTTCAGACCCGGAACGGCGCCGAGATGTGCCTTCTTGACGTAGAAGAACAGCGGGCGGGAAACCGGGTAGGTGCCGTTAGCGATCGTTTCCGTGGACGGAACGATACCGCTCATGCTCGCAACCTTGAGCTTGTCGGCGTTGTTTTCGTAGAAGGAAAGGCCGAATACGCCGACGCCGGTCTTGTTGGCGGCGATGCGTGCGAGGGTTTCCGGATAGTCGCCGTCGATGTCAACGGCAGCGCCGTCCTTGCGGACTGCGACGCAGGCCTTGCCCTGGGCAGCCTTGTCGGCGATTTCCTTGGCGATGACGTCGGTTGCACCAGAGGCCTTGCAGCCGGCGGCGAGAACGTTCTGTTCGAAGACTTCGCGGGTGCCGTGCTTTTCGCCCGGGATGTAGGCAGCGATATCAACAGCCGGAAGCTTCGGGTTGACTTCCGACCACTTCTTGTAAGGGTTGGCGACGAGCTTGCCGTCGACGACGACCTGGGCTGCGAGGGCCTTGTAGATGTCGGCAGGAACGTAGGCGACGTCAGGGTTGGAAGCGTCGGTTGCGAAGACGATGCCGTCGTAGCCGATCTTGACTTCCTGGATGTCGGTTACGCCGGCAGCCTTGCAGGCTTCGGCTTCGTTCTTGTTGATCGGACGCGAAGCGTTCGCAATGTCGATGGTGTCTTCGCCAACGCCCTTGCAGAATTCCTTCAGACCAGCGCCCGTGCCGCCGGATTCAACGACCGGCGTCTTGAAGTTGGTGAAGGTTTCGCCGAAGGACTCGGCAACGATCTTTGCGTAAGGCAGGACGGTGGACGAACCAGCAACCTGAATCTGGTCGCGGGCGACGGCAGCGCCAGCGAAAGCGGCGGTTGCAGCGAGCGCGGCAACGGTGAGCTTGAAGGTGTTCATGTAAATCTCCCGGCATTGGGCTTGTGTGAGTGCGGCCTTTAGAGAGGCCCTCGCAGTGCCTTTTTTCATCGGCGAGACTCTCTTAGCGCTGTAAGCACCGTCCTTTTATGTCAAAGCGATGAAACATTTGTGACAGGTTAACTCATTGATTTATAATGATATATTTTAAATAGGCCGATCGACCATGTCGGGCGGCCAGCAAAGACCGGCAGTCAATCCACCTTGCGTTGCAAAAATCGGCTGCATATCGGTGGCAAATAGCGAAGCGGCGGCTTTCCGGCTTGCGCTCTTTCATCAAAGTCGTTCCGCGTTATTTGCATCCGGCTGCCGTCACCGCCCTTCGGACCCTCGTAGACGGGGCGAAGGGACATGCCGCAGCGTCTCGACTCCCTCTTCTCCCCTCGGGGAGAAGGTGCCCGTAGGGCGGATGAGGGGGCCAGCGAAGCCGGTCTTTCCTATAACCCGTGCAGGCGTCGTCTCGACCAATCGTCAAGGCCCTTGGGCAGGTGTCGCGGAATAGGTTTTACGTGAGAAGTGTGCCGTGTGGCCCCCTCATCCGCCTGCCGGCACCTTCTCCCCGAGGGGAGAAGAGATTTGCGGCAACCTCTCGATTCCTCGTGCGCCTCTCATAGGGGACGCATACGTCAGAAACGGACGGTAAAGTCCGTACCCTTGCCGACTTCCGACTTGACGATCAGCCGCGCCCGGTGGCGGGTGAGGATGTGCTTGACGATGGCAAGGCCGAGGCCGGTGCCCTTCTTCGAGCGGCTGTCCTCGATGCTGACGCGATAGAAGCGCTCGGTCAGGCGCGGCACATGCTCGGCGGGAATGCCGGGGCCCTTGTCGACGATGCTGACCTCGACCGGCTGGCCGGTGCCGTTCTTCAGCCAGACATCGACGACCTCGCCCTCCTGGCCGTATTTGCAGGCATTTTCCATCAGGTTTTCGAACACCTGGACAAGCTCGTCGCGGTCTCCCAGCACCTCGACCTTACCCTCGGGCAGATGCAGGTTGATGTCGACGCCGACATCCTTTGCCAGCGGCACCAGTGAATCCCTGACATGGCCGAGCAACGGCACCAGGTCGATCTTCTCATCCGGCGCGATGTGCGATTTCAGCTCCAGGCGAGAGAGCGACAGCAGGTCGTCGACCAGCCTGCTCATGCGCGTCGCCTGATCGAGCATGATATTGAGGAAACGCGCCTGCGCCTTCAGATCGTTCTTTGCCGGCCCCTGGATGGTCTCGATGAAGCCGCGCAGCGAGGCAAGCGGCGTGCGCAGCTCGTGGCTGGCATTGGCGACGAAATCCGAGCGCATGCGGTCGATGCGGCGGACCTCTGAAATATCGCGGAAGGACAGGATGAAATAGCGCTCATGCGGGCCGTCATCGGCCGCGAATTCAATGGGCGCGCTGCGCACGATATAGACGCGCTCGGAGGGCAGCCGCTCGGAATGCTCGATCTGGTTCGGCGCGTTGGTGGCGATGGTTTCGCGCACCATGTCGAGCACACCCGGCGAGCGCAGGCGGGCCGATATATGGGCGCCGAGCGCCACCTCGCCGAAGGCCTTTTCGGCAGCGCGGTTCTGGAAGAGCACCGAGGCATCGTCCGACAGCAGCATGACAGGAAAATCGAGGCCGGAGAGCGTGGCGGAAACCTCCGGCAGGCGGCTTGGCGGCGCCTCCGGCTTGATCTCCACCGGCGGGGCGGGTTCGGTCGCAATGACGGGCGCCTCGTTGAAAAGCGCGGCGAGGATCATCACAAGCAGCAGGACAAGCACCACCCACTTGTTCATGCCGGTGGCAAGCGCGGCGAGCGCGCTGAGGATTGCCGCAAGCAGCACCGGCCGCTCGCGCCTTATGCGCGCCAACAGGCTTTTTCTCCATGGAGTGTCGTCTGGCAAGTGCCCTCGCGGCGTCGATTCGTTTTTCTTTATATTGAACTCTGCCTGATAGCGGCAATTCATGACAGAAGTTTTCGGCTGGCCGTCTGAGATGGGAAAGGCCGCAGCCGAAGCTTAAGAAAAATGACCGGCCGGCCGCGAAAGATTTGATTTTCAACGGTAACTATGTTCGCCTGCACGAGAGAAACGATCAGGCCGAGGAGGAGCATATGGACGAGGACGTCGAAAACAGGGCCGTGGAGCTGGAGATCCGCGGAAAGAAACGCACCTTTGATGTCGACGATCCCATTCTGCCGGACTGGGTGGACGAGCACGCGCTGGAATCCGGCGATTTTCCCTACAAGAAGAAGCTCAAGGAAGAGGACTATCTGGAGGAGCTGGAAAAGCTGCAGATCGAACTCGTCAAGGTGCAGTTCTGGCTGCAGGCGACCGGCAAGCGGGTGATGGCGCTGTTTGAAGGGCGGGACGCCGCCGGCAAGGGCGGCGCGATCTCCGCCTCCTCCGCGCATATGAACCCTCGCCTTGCGCGCGTCGTGGCGCTGACCAAGCCGACCGAGCGCGAGCAGGGGCAATGGTATTTCCAGCGTTATGTCGCGCAGTTTCCGACGGCCGGCGAATTCGTGCTGTTCGACCGCTCCTGGTACAACCGCGCCGGCGTCGAGCCGGTTATGGGTTTCTGCACGCCGCAGCAATATGAGGACTTCCTCAAGCAGACGCCGCAGCTCGAAAAGATCATCGCCCATGAGGGCATCTTCTTCTTCAAATTCTATCTCGATATCGGCCGCGAGATGCAGCTGAAGCGCTTCCACGACCGCCGGCACGATCCGCTGAAAGTCTGGAAACTGTCGTCGATGGACATCGCGGCGCTGACGAAATGGAGCGATTACAGCGACAAGCGCAACCGGATGCTGAAGGAAACCCATACGGATTTTGCGCCTTGGACGGTGATCCGCGCCAATGACAAGCGGCGGGCGCGCCTCGAGCTGATCCGCCACATGCTGAACAAGATGGATTATGACGGCAAGGACAAAAAGGCGCTGGGAACGGTCGATGCGGAGATCATCGGCTCAGGCCCAGGTTTTCTGAAATAGGGCACCGGCTCCGCCGGGGCTGAGATCATTGCCCCGGCAGAATGCGGATGGCGAAGAGGTTGATGCCGCGCGCCTTGCCGTCGAGATCGCTATTGATCGTCAGCGTGCCCGGCGAATTCGGCGCCAGCGAGCGGTCGAACTTCACCTGCAGCAGCGCATCCGATTTTTCCCGGGTGACGTTGAAGCGATGGCGGGCGCAATTGCCGAGCGTCTGGAAATTGCACTCGACGGTGATCTGGGTCGGCTCGTCGGTGGTGGATTGCAGTGTCAGCGCGATCGTCGAGGATTTGCCGGCAAGCTGCTGCAGCACCGAGGGGGGTACGCTGATCGAGATGTTGCCATCGGCCGTACCGCTCTCGGAAATCAACCGCACGGCAGGGCCGTCATTCTCGGCGATCTTTTCGGTGCGCGCCCGCGGGCCGCTTTGGATCTTGTCGGCGTCTTCAGGCTTGAACAGCGGGATCCAATCGGCCGAGAAGCTGTTCTGCGGATCGATGGTCACCGGCTGATCAGTGTGGGAGGCGGCATTGCCGTCGCCATCGTCATTGCCGGTGAAATCCTCGGGCTGGGTGCTTGCCGGCGGGTTGGCAACGCTGGTGTCGCGCTCTGCCGCCGACATCAGCAGACCTGATGTATGCGCCCACCAGGCGCCGATGCCGATGAAGGCCAGCAGGACGCACCAGACGAGCAGTCTCGAAAAGAATTTTCGCGGCTTGCGGCGGCCTGCCGCCCGCTCCGGACGGAAATCCATATTGGTGGCGCGCTGACCGCGGGTAAGGCGTTCCTCGCCGACGGGGGCGGCAGCCAGATGATCGGCACTCCCGGCATGCACGTCGTCGAGGCTGGACTCGTCGCCGCGGCTTGGGGCCACGTCGGGCGCACGGGTCTCGCCTGAGACCATGGGACCGTCAAACTGATCGATTTCGGCTTGGTGAACCGGCGGCGCCGGCATTTCCACCACGGGCGGCACGGGCACTTCAGGCGGCCTCTGGCGTGGGTGAAGGCGGTCGCGCTCTTCGCCTTCGATGGCGTGGATGGTGCTTTCCAGGCGATGGCGGTGATGGGCGACGACCTCGGTGTCGGTGATATCCTGCTTGCGCAGGCCGGCTTCCAGCGCCTGGCGGGCGGACTGATAGATCCTCGCTCGAACCTCCGGATTATCGCGATCGGAATTCTCGAGCGCAGTTCTGATGGCCGTTTCTAATCCGCTCACATTCAGTCCTTCACCTTGAATTCGGCATCGGACTGCAATCCCCGCCGTTCTCCATCAAAATTCGGTAGCGTCAAGTGCGGCAAACCGCAAGCCTTGCGAGGGCGGGCCGCCGTTGATCGGCGGGGATAATCGGCAGGTTTCACCGCTTGCGGGCCTTATTCTATTAGCTTTCTCGGACGTATATATTCGGGCTGAAATCGACGAAGGCATGGCAGCCACTCTTTTATCGCCTTTTCATCTCTGTTATGAGATTGACGTTTTCGTAAACGTCAATGGAAGCGACGAACCATGGCCCTGCCCCCGATCCTCAAGGAC